>NZ_JBHUXV010000064.1:0-54596 GCF_042669125.1 Streptomyces sp. NPDC057253
GAGCGCGATGATCAGCTGCGCCAGTGACATGACCGCCAGGACCCACCAGCGACGCCGGTCGGGTACGGACTGCGTGCTCGCCGCGGACGACGCGGCCCTTCCACCACGGGCGCCGGTCGGCGCCGCCTCGGCCTGCACATCCATCTCGGGTCCAATCAATGAGTTGCTCAATGAGTTGCCCGAATATAAGCATGAGTGATTCAATGAAGTCAAGAAGCTATTTCGATACGGACGGGAGGTCCCCCGTGACGGGAGCAGAAGTCGACCCGGGCGCCGAGCGAGTGAGGCTGCTGCGGTTGGTGGTCTCCGCCTCGGACCTGGTCCGGCGCCAGACCGAACTGGCGCTGAGCCAGACCGAGCTCACCGAGCCCATGATCACGATGCTGTGGGTTCTCCAGCCGAGCAGCGACATGTCGATGCGCGAGCTCGCGGTCAAGCTGAACTACGACCCCTCGAACGTCTCGCTGCTCGCCGACCGGCTCGTCGCGATGGGCCTGGTGCAACGCCTTCCCCACCCCACCGACGGCCGCCGGCGCGTGCTGCGGCTCACCGAGCGTGGCGATGCGCTGTACCGCGAGATCCTCGCCCAGCTCTTCGAACGCTCACCGATCTTCAAGCTCTCCACCGAGGAGCAGCAGCAGCTCAAAGACCTGCTGGTCAAGATCCGGACGTTCGAGTCGGCCGCCGACGACCAGATCAGGCACGTCCTCGACAACTGAAGCCCGCCGGCGACGAACACGCCCACGGGACGGTCCCGGCCGCCGTGGCCGGGATCGTCCCGTGGGTCATGCGCATGGCCGCGCCGTCACCGGCGTGCCGGGTCAGTCCGTGCTGAACGCCTGCCAGAGCTGGCTGTCGCTGTTCGTGTCGGCCGTCTGGACGAGCTGGGTGCCCGCTGTCGTCGAGGAGTTGGGCACCGTCAGGAGGTAGCCGCTGTTGACGTTCTTGATCTTGTAGTACCCGTTTCCGTCGGCCGTCAGTGTCCAGTGCTGATCGGCGCCGCCGCTGTCGGAGGACTGGACGATGACAGCGCCGTCAGTGGTGGAAGCCCCACTGACGTCCAGCAGCTTGCCGCTGTTCTGGTTGATGATCTTGTAGCTGCCGTCGCCCACCGGGACGAACCGCCAGTTCTGGTTCTGTCCTCCGGTGGCCTTCCACTGGATGACGCTCGCTCCGTCGGCGGCGGATGCGCCGGAGACGTCGATCACCTTGGCGCTGTTCTTGTTGGCGACCTTGTAGAAGGCGTTCGTGGCCGGGAAGGAGATGGAGGCGAACGCGTCCAGCCCGCAGACGGTGTTGGAGGAGGACGCGTTCTTCGTGCCGGTGCAGACGATCTTGATCGTGTGCGGTCCCGCGGCCAGATCCGTCTTCTCGAAGAGCACCACCTGCTTCGTCACCGACGCCGCGTAGGCGTCGATGCCCGCCTGGGCGAGGGTGCCGTCGATGTAGACGTCCACCTTGCCCATGTTCGGCTGCGTCATGGCGAGGTAGCGAACGGCCGTGCCGGTGAAGGAGTACTGGACGCTGTCGCCCGCCCTGCTGGTGAAGTGCTCCGACCCCTTGAAGTCCGCCGTGTCGTTCCAGTTCGACCACCCGGAGGAGTAGGTCAGGCCGGAGTCCTTGTCGTCGACGTAGGCCCATCGCTGCCGCACGAGTGCCTTCGACGCGGCGGACACGTTCCCCTGCGCGTCCACTACGTAGAGGTGGTAGTCGCCGGCCGTCTGCGGGACCTTGATGGTCGTCGCTGTGCCGGCTGCCTTCGTCATGGTGGCGCCGGCGGTGAACGTCGTCGTGCCGGCGGGTGCCAGCCAGAGGGTCTTGGTCGCGTCACCGGGACTGCGCAGCGGAATGGACGTCACTCCCTTGCCGGCGAACGTGCTGGCAGGCAGGACGTAGTCCTGCAACGGCAGGTGGCTCTGCGGGACGATGTCCTTGTAGGCGTCCTCCAGGCCGGAGTTCACTGCGATGCTGTACGCCTGGGACGGCCACACGTCGTCCGAGTACGCGTGCACGTTCTCTATGGTGCTGTTCGGGACGCTCTTGTTGGCGATCGTATTGACGGTGCCGTAGGTGTTGGTGATGCTCAGGTCGTGCTGCCGTCCCCACGTGCCGGAGTTGATGGCGTACGCGACGTTCGGGTCCACGTCGAGCACGTTGTCGTGGAAGGTGATGTAGGCGGAGCCCTCATCGGGATGCAGTCCGTACTTGTGGCCGGCCGGAACACCCTGGATGTAGTTGTAGCCGATGTCCGTTCCCGGCTGGCTGCCCAGCGTGTAGATGGGAGCGGAGTCGCCGAGCGTCTGCATGATGTCGATGATCTGGTTGTAGCGGACGGTGTTGTTCTGCGCCGTGGTGGTCGGGTTGCCGGGCTGTTCCGAGTTCGCCGATCCGTCGAAGTTCCACCAGCCCCAGCCGAGCGTGATGCCCGCCCACGGGGACTTCTCGATCCGGTTGTGCTGCACCGACAGCGAGTCGACGAAGTACGCCGAGATGGGGCTGGACGCTTCGAAGAGCACCGCGCTGTCGTAGAGGTAGTTGTCGGTGATCGAGATGTTCTTGCAGACCCCCTCGACGTTCACCGGGTACTTCTCGTTGTTCGTCGCGGTGTAGTCCCCGATGTACACGTGCTGGGGATGCCCGACCGTGATGGCGCTGCCGCCGATGTCGTTGGTGTAGTTGCCGATCAGCTGGGAGTCCGTCACGTCGTTGACCAGGTTGATCCCGTCGCCGCCGGTGTGCTGCACCGTGTTGCGCTGCAGGATGATCCCGTCGGCGTTCTCGATCTGGATGGCCCCCGGCCCGAGGTCCACGTTGCGGTAGGTGTAGTCGTGGAAGTTCTTCTTCGCGTACACCTGCGCGTTGGTGTTGCCCTGCTGGCTCTGCCGGAAGACGGAGCCGGCCACGTTGACCAGGTTCCAGTCGGAGTGCTCGACGGTGAGCCCGGAGAACGTGATGTTCTCCGCGTGGTCCGTCGTGGACGTGCCGGCGACCTTGATCAGCGTGGACACGTTGTTCGGCGCGAAGACCTGTGCCGTTGTCATGTCCTCTGAGCTGGACTTGTAGTAGTAGACGACGTGGTTCGTCTTGTCGAAGTAGAACTCCCCCGGCTTGTCCAGGAACTCGTACGCGTTCGAGATCGTCTGGGTGCCGGTGGCCTTGAAGGGCGTGTACGCGACTGCCTGGGCGATGGCCGCGCCCGGCTCCTGGAACAGGGCCACGCGACTGGAACCGTCCGAGGTCGTGGTGATCTGGCGGACTCCCACGATGGCCGTGTCCCAGGTCGTGGACGTCTTGATCTCCAAATCGTCCTGGTTGGACGCGATGGCGGGCACATCGGTGAGGCTGTACTTGGACCCGTCGCACTGCGAACCCGACTCCCAGGCCCAGGCAGCCTGCCCGGCCGTGACGGTGTAGGTCCCGTAGCAGCCGGTCGACGTGACCGTTTTCGAGGCCATCACGGCGCGCTTGTCGTTGACGTAGAGCGCGCGGAGCTTGTCGTCGCGGTTCAGCGGGGCCTGCCAGATGTTCCCGCTGTGCTGGGTCCAGCCGGTCACCTGGACACCACCGTTCAGGACCGGCTTCTCGTCCTGGTAGGCGGCGTACACGACACGGTGGCCGTTCGTTCCCGAGTCGGCCGAGGTGAAGCCGATCGTGCTGGTCACCGGGTAGTTTCCGCCGCGGAGGTAGACGTAGATGTCCCCGGTCATGCTGCCGTTGACCGTGCGCACGACGTCGCGTGCGTGCTGAAGGGTCTTGAACGGCGCTGCGATCGTCCCGGGGTTGGCGTCGTCGCCGTCGGGAGCGACGTAGTACGTCGCCTGGGTCGCGGCCGAGGCCGTGGTCGGTGCGGTGACTGCTGAGAGCAGCACGACCGACAGGACCATGGCGAGGACTGCCGAGAATCTGCGGAGGGCGGAGGCGACTGTCTTCATCGTCTGCCCCCTCCGCGGGTCGGGATGGTCGAGCAGGTGTTCATCGGGCGGCTCCGGGGGTGTGGTCGGTGCGATTGACACGGATCTTCATCGCCTACGGCCCGGGAGCGTCCGAGGGCCGAGGAGCGTCGATGGGTGCGCATGCCGAGGGTGGCGTCGGCGGTGCCGGGGTGGGTGGGGCGGAACCGGACGGCTGAGGCCGGCACATCCCCTCGGGGGCGTGCCGGCCTCGGGTGTCTACGGGGTGATGGTGATCGCGGGCGCCATGTCGGCGTTCCCGTTGGTGAGCTTCACCGCGCCGGTGGCGCCTTCGGAGCTGACGAAGCGCAGCTCGTGGTTGGTCGCGCCCGCGTCGCCGACGGCGAGCAGGAGCGTGGACTGGCTGGCCGCGTAGGCACTCTGGACGAAGGAGGTGATGTCGACGGTGATGTCACGGCCGTCGATGGCGTTGCTCTGGTGAGTGCCGCCGCCTTCGGGGATGAGGGTCGAACCGAGGGTGAAGGTGGCCGACCTCGCGACGGAGGAGCTCGTGGCGGTGAAGCTCGGCCGGTTCTGCCAGGTCATCGTGCTGATCGGGCAGGATGTGCCGCCGCCGGTGCAGGTGGTGTCGGTGACGGGCTGCACGAGGAGCTGGTCGGTGTCGGTCGACGGCACCGACGAGTAGCGGTGGCCGACGTAGGTGAGGTGGAGCGTCGCCTGGCTGGGCGATTTGGTGAGGATGCTGAGGGGGAACTGGAGGTAGGAGAGCTTTCCGTCTCCGGACCCCGTGGTGTACTGCTCGCCCATCAGACCGACCCCGCTGTTGCGGGTGATGAGCATCAGGTCCGAGGAGTTGTTCGCGGTCTGGTCGCCGGACCACGCGCCCACCCAGGTGTCGCCGTTGGTGGGGGCGCCGGCCTTGACGTTCTGGGTCTGGCCGTTCGCGTCCGTGTAGGTGGTGGTCAGCGTGCCGATCCCGCTGGTCGTCAGTGGGAGCTGCTGGCTGGTGTACTCGACGAGCTGGCCCGCGACGTGGAGGTTGTTCAGCGTCGCGTTCGTGACCCCGGTCATCGTGTTGCTGGTGTTCTGCTTCGAGAACCACACGTTGTCGAGGTTCACCGTGCCGATGGGGGTCTTGGTGTACGTGTACGTCGTGCCCGACCCGTCGGGGTTGGGGGCGAACCCGTTCTTCGCCTGCTGGTCGGCGGTGATGGTCTGGGTGGTTCCGTTGCCGCCGTTGACGCTGAGCCCTCCCGTCGTGAACCGGGAGGTGTCTATCGAGCTGTTCTTCACCACGAGGCTCTGGATGCGCGGGTACGTGTTCGGGCTGTTCATCACGGTGATGCCGCCGGCTGTGGCCGACAGGGAGTTGAAGTTGTCGAAGGTGTAGTTGGTGAGCCGGTATCCGTTGGTCTGGTATCCGAGCCGGATCGCGTTTCCGGCGGCGACGCTCCAGTTCAGCGTGTTGCTGACCGAGATGTTCTTGGAGTCCTCGTTGTCCCACTGGTTGGCGTTGAACCCGAGTTGGGCGGTGACGGTGTCGTAGGCGGCCACCGCGTTGACATAGCCCTGGACGTTGGCGCTGGAGGTGCCGAGCTGGAAGTTGTTCCACACGCCGGAGGCGATCGGGGTGAATCCGTTGCTGGGGTTGTAGTGGCCGGAGGCGAACGCGTCGTCGTTGCCGAGGGTGAAGACCTTGTTGGCGGTGATGTCCTGGCCGCTGGCGAAGTCCGTCCCGTCCACCCACGGCTGGCGGTACGGGGTGAGGGCCTTGATGTTGTTGAACGTCACGCTGTGGGCGCTGTGGGTCTCGAAGTTCCACTGCTTGGCGTTGCGCTCGTAGGTGTCGTTGAACGTGATGTTCGACGAGTGCATGACCATGACGCCGCCCTGGTGCTGGCTGCGGTAGGCATCGTGCAGGTCTCCGCTGCTGGAGGCGTTGTAGTTCGCCACGCCGTTGCCGTCGAAGACGCCGCGGCCGTCGATCTCGATGTTGCTGGAGTCGATGATCCCGATCGCCGGCTCGAAGGCCTCCATGTAGGCCTGGACGCGGTTCTTCAGCAGGGCGCCCTCGTCGGTGTAGATCTTCAGCTTGCCGCCCTTGAGGGTGCTGCCGTCCAGGCCGTTGACCAGCAGACCGGACCACACGTACGTGCCGTTCGGGAAGTAGAGCGTGTTGAGCGCCGTGGGGTTGGCCTCGATGGTCTGGAGGGCGGCCTGCAGGGCGTACGTGTCGTCGTCGGCGGACATCACCCGCACATTCGGATAGCGCACGTTGACGCTGCTCGCGCTCACCAGGCTCCCGGCCGCGGTCTGCTGACCGGCGGGGATGGCGGTGCCGTCGACGGTCTGGCCGGCCACGGAGCTCGTCGTCGCGGCGGGAGCCGTCTGCGCCGCGCTGTTCGGGTGCGCCGCGAGGTACTGCGCGGCGAACTCCTGGAAGTTGAGGACACCGGTCTGCAGGTTGACGCCGGAACCGTCCGCCGCACTCGTGGTGTCAGGACGCTGCGAGGTGTCCTCCAGAGGGTCGTTGACGACCGCCAGATAGGGCTGTCCCGCGGCGTTGGTCGAGTCGCCGTTGACCATCACGATCGCTTCGTTCAGGTTGGCGGCGGCCGACATCTGGAACGTCAGGGTGTGCTTGTCCGAGCTCACCGTGATGCTGCTGGAGGGGTAGTAGCGCGCCGGATAGACGTTCACCGTGCTGATCGTGGTGCTGGGCAGCGTGACCGTGATCGTCGGTGTCCGGGAGCTCGACGCGAAGCGCGCGATGTCGAAGTTGTGGCCGTTGGCGGTGTACTGCACGGCATCGACGGAGGTACCGGCCGCCTGCACCTGGTACTTGGTGGACACCACGTCCGGGGAGGTCGTCGTCGTGCCCCCCACTCCCGTGGGTGCGTACGTGTGGACGGTCGTGGCGGCGTGTGCGGGGACGACGCCGGTGAGCATGAGGCTCGCCACCGTGAGGGTGGCGCCGACAGCGGCCGAGATGAAACGGCGGGCGCGCGAGCGGCCTCCAGCCGCGGCGGGGTTCGAGTCGGCGTCGCCGCCGGCCGGTCTGATCATGCCTGTCTCTCCTCAGGACGAGACCCTTCCAGGTCTGTTCAGGCGCGCCGTCCGCGGGAGACGGCGCCGAGCATTCGTGATGCCGCGGCGGACTGAGGCCGTCGGGGGTGAGGGGACCACTACGACGCTTCGGGTGACACCGTCTCGTTGACCGATCCACGTGACTGGCGTGGCGGGGACGTTACTGCCGCATTTCGGAAACCGTCAATGCCTCGCGCACTTCAAATGCCCGAGACAGCAGCGACCTGTGTGTCACGGCCTCACCTGCTTACGTAACGGCTGAATCACGGCCGTCGAGCGAAGCCTTGCCCTGCTGCCACAGCCGCCCTACGCTGACGCCACTTCATGGATCGATAAAAGTTCGGGGGACTGGACGTGGTGACAATGGCGGAGGTGGCGGCCAGGGCAGGAGTGACCAAGCAGACCGTCTCCAACGTGGTGTCCGGCAAGAAGGTGCGGCCGGAGACCTTGGCCAAGGTGAACAAGGCGATCGCCGAGCTCGGCTACAAGCCGAACCTGGTGGCGCGCTCGCTGCGCACCGGCAGCACGTCGACGGTGGGGCTGTTCGTGCCGTCGGTGGCCAACCCGTTCTATTCGGAGGTGGTCGAGGAGGTGGAGAACGTCCTGGTCGGCCGCGGCTACAACCTGCTGCTCGCCACGACGCGCGACGATCCCGACTACACCCGGGCCCACCTGGAGAACCTGACCGCGCGCTCGGTGGACGCACTGCTGGTCGCCGGGGACCACGGCGTCGTACAGCAGGTGCCGATGCTCGCCGAGGCCACCTTCCCAGTGGCGCTGTTCGCCTGGGAGGGCGATCCGCCGACCACACTCCCCGTGGTGTCCATCGACTACGAGCACGCCGGCTTCCTGGCCGGACGCCACCTGCGGGATCTCGGCCACCGGAACGTGGCGGTGATCGCCGACCTGCCCGCGCACGCGCCGCGTGTCGCGGGGTTGCGCCGGGCGTTCGCCGGCGACGGGCTGGACGACCGTCAGGTGCTGACCTGTACCAGCGACGACCCCGCCGGCGGGTTCGCCGCGGCGGGCGCGGCGCTGGAGGCGGATCCGGAGCTGACGGCGATCTTCGCCACCCACGACGTCCTGGCCGTCGGCGCCATCGAGGCGGTGGTCCGGTCCGGGCGCCGGGTCCCCGAAGACGTCAGCGTCGTCGGCTTCGACGACATCGCCCAGGTCGGGCGGCTCCATCCGGCACTGACCACGGTCACCATACCCAAGCGCGAGATGGCCCAGCAGGCCGTGGAACTACTGCTGCGGGCGGTCGACTCCGGCCGGCCGCCGACCAACGTCATTTCGCTGCTGCGCCCGACCCTGACCGTCAGGGACAGCAGCGGTCCCGTCCGACCCGACCGCCCCTGACACCGCCTGACCCGCCACGCCCCACCTCGTGAGCCGCCGGAACAGTCCTTCCCAGCCGTTTTCCGCCACCCCGGCGACTTCCGAGGAAGAGCACCGCCGCTGATGAACCGCCCCGCCCCCCTTGCCCACGTCGAAGACCGGCCCGGCACCGATCGCTTCACAGCACCGGGCTTCGACGCCGCCGACCGGGACGAGCTCGGCGTGCCCTCCTGCCGACAGGCGACCGGGCTGCCCGGCGAACTCCCGTACGGCGTACGCAACGGCAACCGGCTCGGCATCCACCCCGCGGTCGGCGACTTCCGTACAACGGCTCGTGTCGGCCGCCACCGGTCGACCGTCCCGGCGACGCGGACACCCCGTGTCCGCCCGCCGGAGATCAGAATCCGTCACCAAGACCGCCGCACCCGGATCACCACTCCGGACGGCACCCCCGTGCTCCTCACGGGCGCCCCGGTCATCGACCTGACCGTGCGTCCTCGGAGCACCGCAGTCCTGGCCGCCGCGGCCGACAGGTACGACCTTGTCGGTGACGGCGGACCGCATCTGCTCCTCGACCACGCCCTCCGACGGCGTTCGGCGTGGAGTTCAGCATCTGCCGGTGGGCGGGCATTGGCCGCCCACCCACCGGCCGCCCAGCAAGTCAGTCCCCCATCACGAAGGGTCTCCCTCACATGGACAGCACCACCATACGCACGCGCAGACTCCTGACGCTCACCACCGCTGCGGTCCTCGCATTCGGTCTCAGCGCCTGCGGCGGCGCCAAGAGCAGCTCCGCCTCGGGATCGTCCGCGGAACCGAGCCGGTCCGGGCCGGTGAGCATGGAGTTCTGGGGCTGGGCCCCGGGCTACGACAAGATCGTCGACGAGTGGAACGCCGCCCACCCGAACACCAAGGTCACCTTCAAGCAGATCCCGTCGGGCGGCAAGGGCGGCTACACGCAGATCACCAACGCGCTCACCGCCGGCAAGGGCCCGTGTCTGGCCCAGATCGAGTACGGCACCATCCCGTCGATGCTGACGAAGAACGCCGTCATGGACATCACCCAGTACGCGCGCGCCGACATGGACAAGTACGTCGCGTCCTCCGTCTCGGCCTCCAGCATCGGCGGCAAGATCTACGGCGTCCCGGTGGACGTCGGCCCGATGGTCCTGTTCTACCGCGCGGACCTGTTCGCCAAGTACGGCATCACCAAGCCGCCGGCCACCTGGGACGAGTACCGGGCCGACGCCAAGAAGGTGGCCGCGGCCCACCCCGGCGTGAAGTTCGGCACCGCCCCCATGGACGGCAACGACCTCGCGGCCTTCAGCCTCCAGACCGGCCAGTCCTGGTACTCGACCAGCGGGGACAGCTGGACTGTCAGCATCGACAACCCCGGCACCCGCAAGGTCGCCGCCTACTGGCAGGACCTGAAGGACAAGGGCCTGGTGATGAACAACGGCAACGCCTGGGACCCGCAGTTCGACAAGGCCGCCGAGAACGGCAAGGTTCTCACCTTCGTCAACGCGGCCTGGGCCGCCGGCGGCCTGAAGAGCGACCTGAAGAACCAGTCCGGCAAGTGGAAGGTCGCCCCGATGCCGACCTGGAGCTCCGGCGACACCAGGACCTCCAGCAACGGCGGCTCGGCCACCTCGGTGCTGACCGGATGCAAGACCCCCCGCGAAGCCGAGCAGTTCGCCGCCTTCCTGTCCACCGACGCGAAGGCCGTGAGCACCGGCATCGGCGTCGGCGGCCTGTACCCGGCGTCGGTGGCCGGGCAGAACAACGCGCTGCTCGCGGCGGGCGACCCCTACTTCGGCGGCCAGAAGGTCGGCGACCTGTACAAGGCCTCCGCCGCGAAGGTCCCCACCACCTGGACCAACGGCCCGACCTACCAGCAGGTCGAGACCGACTTCACCACCGCCATCGGCCAGGGCAGCCTCCCCGACGCGGTCACCAAGGTGCAGGCCTCGACCATCGCCGCGATCAAGAAGCTCGGACTGTCGGTGAACGGCGGCTGAGGCAGACCGACTCCCGCCGCAGTCCCGAAGGTTTCCCGCGGCCGCCCCTGCCCGGCGCCGCGGGAAACCCCCTCACCTTGAACCGTCCAGCGAGGTTTCCATGAGCAGTCCCAGCAGCGCACCGACCGTGCCGCCGCCGCAGTCGGTGCGCACGGTTCCCCGCCGCGTCCCCACGGCCGGTCGGCGTCGGCGGACCGGCCGCCGTACCGCGTTGACCGTGTCCGGTTTCCTGGCACCTTTCGCAGCGCTCTTCGTCACCATGATGGTCGCTCCGATCGGTTACGCGATCTACCAGAGCTTCCTCACCGTCCACCGGGCCGGGCTGTTCGGCGGTACGCAGTCCACGCAGTTCGCGGGCCTGTCCAACTACGCCGACGCCTTCGGCGACCACGACTTCATCGCGTCGATCATCCGCGTCCTGCTGCTCGGCCTGGTCCAGGTCCCTGTCATGCTCGGCCTGGCCCTCCTGCTGGCGCTGCTGCTGGACTCCCGCTCGGCCCGGCTGAGGAAGTCCTTCCGGCTCACGTTCTTCCTGCCCTACGCGCTGCCGGGCGCGATCGCCGCGGTGATGTGGTCCTTCCTCCTGAGCAGGGACCTCTCGCCGTTCACCGGACCGCTGTCCCACTTCGGGATACACATCGACTTCCTGTCGCCGTCATGGGTCCCGGTCTCGATCGGGAACATGATCACGTGGGGCTGGACCGGCTACAACATGCTGATCATCTACTCCGCGCTCCAGACGATCCCGGCCGAGGTGGTGGAGGCCGCCGCGCTCGACGACTGCACCGGCTGGCGCCTCGCGTGGTACGTGAAGATCCCCCTGGTGCGTCCGGCACTGGTACTGACCACGGTCTTCTCCATCATCGGGACGGCCCAGCTGTACACCGAGCCCGCGGTGCTGGTCGGCGCGCGGATCCCGGGCGTCTCACCGAAGTTCTCACCGATCATGAACACCACCCTGGGCATGGACCTGGGCAGCCAGAACCTGGCCGCCGCCGAGTCGGTCGTGCTCGCCCTGGTCACCCTCGTGCTCTCGTTCGGGTTCCTCAAGTACAACCAGCGCAAGGGAGCAGTGGCATGAGCGTGGTCCTTGGCAGCCGGCCCCGCCGCGGCACCGAGGCCGCGAGCAAGGTCGTCGTCAACGCGGTGCTTGGCCTGATGGCGCTGTACACCCTGATCCCGCTGTGGTGGCTGTTCGTCTCCGCGACCAAGGGCTCCGGCTACCTCTACACCGGTGCACCGCTGTGGTTCTCCCATTTCGACCTGTTCGCCAACATCAGAGCGGTGTTCAGCTTCGACGGCGGCGTCTTCACCACCTGGCTCGGCAACAGCGCGCTGTACAGCCTTGTCGGCGCGACCGTCAGCACCCTGCTGTCGGCGATGGCGGGCTACGCGCTGTCCAAGTTCCGCTTCCGCGGCCGGGAGAGCATCTTCAACGTCGTCCTCGCCTCGGTTCTCATCCCGATGCCGATGTTCGCCCTGCCGCTGTTCCTGCTGATGGCGAAGCTCGACCTCACCAACTCCTACCTGTCGGTGCTGCTGCCCAGCTGTGTCAGCCCGTTCGGCGTCTACCTGTGCCGGATCTTCGCCGCGGCGTCCGTCCCGGACGAACTGCTGGAGGCGGCCCGGCTCGACGGCGCGGGCGAACAGCGCACGTTCTTCAGGATCGCTCTGCCGCTGATGGGCCCGGCACTGGTGACCGTCTTCCTGTTCCAGTTCGTCAGCATCTGGAACAACTACCTGCTGCCGTCGCTCATGCTCAACTCGACCTCACGGCTGCCCGTCACGGTGGGCCTGGTCCAGTGGCGCTCGGAGTTCGCCAACGGCGTGCCGCCCCTGCTGCCGATCACCGGCGCGTTCCTGTCGCTGATCCCCCTGGTGATCGCCTTCGTCTCTCTCCAACGGTTCTGGCGCAAGGGCCTGACCGCCGGCGCGGTCAAGTAGCACGAGAGCGCGAGGAAAGGCCCTGACCGCGCCGAAGGACACGAACACGCTGGTCAGGGCCTACGCCCTCAGCACTCGATGATGTTCACCGCCAGCCCGCCCCGGGCCGTCTCCTTGTACTTCACGCTCATGTCCGCCCCGGTGTCCTTCATGGTCTTGATGACCTTGTCCAGGGACACCATGTGCGAGCCGTCCCCCCGCAGCGCCATCCTCGCCGCCGTGACCGCCTTCACCGCGGCCATGCCGTTGCGCTCGATGCAGGGGATCTGGACCAGCCCGCCGACCGGGTCGCAGGTCAGGCCCAGGTTGTGCTCCATGCCGATCTCGGCGGCGTTCTCGACCTGTTCGGGGCTGCCGCCCAGCACCTCCGCCAGCGCGCCCGCCGCCATCGAGCAGGCCGAGCCGACCTCGCCCTGGCAGCCGACCTCGGCGCCCGAGATGGACGCGTTCTCCTTGAAGAGCATGCCGATCGCGCCCGCGGCGAGCAGGAAGCGGACCACGCCGTCCTCGTCGGCGCCGGGGACGAAGTTCATGTAGTAGTGCAGGACCGCGGGGATGATGCCGGCCGCGCCGTTCGTCGGGGCGGTCACCACCCGGCCGCCGGCCGCGTTCTCCTCGTTGACGGCCATCGCGTACAGCGTGATCCACTCCATGGAGTGGGCCAACGCGTCGCCCTCCGCCCGCAGTTGACGGGCCGTCATGGCGGCACGCCGGCGCACCCGCAGACCGCCCGGCAGGATGCCCTCCTGGGACATGCCCCGGGATACACAGGCCCGCATCACCTGCCAGATGTCCAGCAGCCCGGACCGGATCTCGTCCTCCGTGCGCCAGGCGCGCTCGTTCTCCAGCATCAGGGAGGAGATCGACAGCCCGGTCTCCTTGGTCAGGCGCAGCAGCTCGTCACCCGTGCGGAAGGGGTACTTCAGCGCCGTGTCGTCGAGCTTGATGCGGTCCTCGCCGACCGCGTCCTCGTCCACGACGAAGCCGCCGCCGACCGAGTAGTACGTCTTGGACAGGAGTTCGGCGCCCGAGGCGTCGTACGCCCACACCGTCATGCCGTTGGCGTGGTACGGAAGCGCCTTGCGCCGGTGCAGCACCAGGTCGTCGTCGAAGGAGAACGGGATCTCGTGCTCACCGAGCAGCTTCAGCCGCCCCGCGGACCGGATCTCCGCGACCCTGTCGTCCGCCGTCTCCACCTCGACCGTCCGGGGGGACGCCCCCTCCAGGCCCAGCAGCACCGCCTTCGGGGTGCCGTGGCCGTGGCCGGTCGCGCCCAGGGAGCCGTAGAGCTCGCAGCGGACCGAGGCGACGGCCGGCAGCAGGTCCTCGTTGCGCAGGCGGCGGGCGAACATGCGGGCCGCGCGCATCGGGCCGACCGTGTGGGAGCTCGACGGGCCTATGCCGATCGAGAACAGGTCGAAGACCGAGATGGCCACGGGAACTCCTTCACATGGGGTGGGGGCACACGTCGTCGGGTGCCCCCACCTGTGGAACTACTTGTTCAGACCCGGGTACAGCGGGTGCTTGTCCGCCAGGGCCCTGACCCGGGCCTTGAGCGACTCCACGTCGGCCCCCTCAAAGGGAGAGGGCGCCTTCAGGGCCGCCGCGATGACGTCCGCGACCTCGGCGAAGTCCTCGGCCGTGAAGCCGCGGGTCGCCAGGGCGGGCGTGCCGATCCGGAGGCCCGAGGTGACCATCGGCGGGCGCGGGTCGTTCGGGACGGCGTTGCGGTTGACCGTGATGCCGACCTCGTGGAGGCGGTCCTCGGCCTGCTTGCCGTCCAGCTCGGACTCGCGCAGGTCGACGAGGATGAGGTGCACGTCGGTGCCGCCGGAGAGCACGTTGACCCCGGCCTCCCGGGCGTCGTCGGCCGTCAGACGCTCGGCGAGGATGCGCGCACCCTCAACCGTACGCCGCTGGCGCTCCTTGAAGTCCTCGGAGGCCGCGACCTTGAAGGACACCGCCTTCGCCGCGATCACATGCTCCAGGGGACCGCCCTGGAAGCCGGGGAAGACGGAGGAGTTCAGCTTCTTCGCGAACTCCTGCTTGGCGAGGATGATCCCGCCGCGCGGTCCGCCCAGCGTCTTGTGGGTGGTGGAGGTGACCACGTCCGCGTGCTCGACGGGGTTCGGGTGCAGCCCCGCCGCCACCAGACCCGCGAAGTGGGCCATGTCGACCCACAGGTACGCCCCGACCTCGTCGGCGATCCGGCGGAACTCCGCGAAGTCCAGCTGCCGCGGGTACGCGGACCAGCCCGCGATGATCACCTTCGGCCGGTGCTCGCGCGCGAGCTTCTCCAGCTCGGCCATGTCGACGAGGCCCGACTCGTCCACGTGGTAGGCCACGACGTCGAACTGCTTGCCGGAGAAGTTCAGCCGCATCCCGTGGGTCAGGTGACCGCCGTGCGCGAGGTCGAGCCCGAGGATGGTGTCGCCGGGCTGGGCCAGCGCGAACAGCGCGGCCTGGTTGGCGGAGGCACCGGAGTGGGGCTGCACGTTGGCGTACTCGGCGCCGAACAGCTCCTTGAGCCGGTCGATGGCGATCTGCTCGGCCACGTCGACGTGCTCGCAGCCGCCGTAGTAGCGGCGGCCCGGGTAGCCCTCGGCGTACTTGTTGGTGAGGACCGAGCCCTGCGCCTCCATGACCGCGAGCGGAGCGAAGTTCTCCGAGGCGATCATCTCGAGCGTGGACTGCTGCCTGACCAGCTCGGCGTCGACCGCGGCGGCGATCTCCGGGTCGAGCTCGTGCAGGGGCGTGTTCAGTGCGGACATCAGGTGCGGACTCCTCAGCCGGCGGAAAAGGCGGTGTACTCGTCGGCGGAGAGCAGATCGGCCGGCTCCTCGGCGACGCGTACCTTGAACAGCCAGCCGCCCTCGAAGGGGGCGGAGTTCACCAGCGCCGGGTCGCTGACGACGTCCTCGTTGACCTCGGTGACCTCACCGGAGACGGGGGAGTACAGGTCGGAGACCGACTTGGTCGACTCCAGCTCGCCGCAGGTCTCGCCCGCGGTCACCGTGTCACCGACCTCGGGGAGCTGGACGAAGACGACATCGCCGAGCGCGTTGGCCGCGTGCTCCGTGATGCCGACCGTCGAGACGCCGTCCTCGGCGCCCGACAGCCACTCGTGCTCCTTGCTGTAACGCAGCTGCTGGGGGTTGCTCATGGCCTGAATTCTCCTGTACGCGGGGGAGTGCTGATGAAGGGGGGACTGCGGAAGGCGTGCGTGAGCAGCGAACCTGTGCTCAGCATCACCTACGGCGGCTACTTCTGGCGCTTGTAGAACGGCAGGGCCACGACCTCGTACGGCTCGTGGCTGCCCCGGATGTCCACACCGACACCCGTCGTGCCCGGCGCGGCGTACCTGGGGTCGACGTAGGCCATCGCGATCGGCTTGCCCAGCGTGGGGGAGGGCGCCCCGGAGGTGACCTCGCCGATCACCTTGCCCTCGGCGACGACGGCGTACCCGGCGCGGGGGACCCGGCGGCCCTCGGCGATCAGGCCGACCAGGACGCGCGGCCCCTCGTGGTTGCTGCCCTCGGCGGCCTCGCGCAGGGCCTCACGGCCCACGAAGTCGCCCTTGTCGAACTTCACGACCCGGCCGAGGCCCGCGTCGTAGGGGGTCAGCTCCGCGGTGAGCTCGTGCCCGTACAGCGGCATGCCCGCCTCAAGGCGCAGCGTGTCCCGGCAGGACAGCCCGCAGGGGACCAGGCCGACGCCCTCGCCCGCCTTGGTCAGCGCCTGCCACAGCTCGACCGCGTGCTCGGGCTTCACGAACAGCTCGAAGCCGTCCTCGCCGGTGTAGCCGGTGCGCGCGATGAGGGCGGGGACCCCCGCGACCGTGCCGGGGAGACCGGCGTAGTACTTGAGGCCGTCGAGGTCGGCGTCGGTCAGCGACTTCACGATGCCCGGGGACTCGGGCCCCTGTACGGCGATCAGCGCGTACGCGTCCCGGTCGTCCCGCACCTCGGCGTCGAAGCCGGCGGCGCGCTCGGTCAGCGCGTCGAGGACGACCTGGGCGTTGGAGGCGTTGGCGACCACCATGTACTCGGTCTCGCCCAGCCGGTAGACGATCAGGTCGTCCAGGATGCCGCCGTCCTCGCGACAGATCATGGTGTAGCGGGCCCGGCCCACCCCGACGGAGGCGATGTTGCCGACGAGGGCGAAGTTCAGCAGCTCGGCGGCCTGCGGTCCGGTCACGGTGATCTCGCCCATGTGGGAGAGGTCGAACAGCCCGGCCCTGGTGCGCACCGCGTTGTGCTCGTCGCGCTCGGAGCCGTAGCGCAGGGGCATGTCCCAGCCGGCGAAGTCGGTCATCGTGGCACCGAGGGAGCGGTGCAGGGCGTCGAGCGCGGTGTGCCGGGGCGCAGAACTGGTCATAGAGCGGTCGTCTCCAGAATCCAAGGCATGACAGGCGAGGGCTTTCCTCCCCATCTGTCATCGGAACCTGAGAGGTTCGCCATGAAGGACATGGCTTGCACCGTGGGTGGGGCCACCGGCGTCGGCGGCCCGCTTTTCAGATGTGCCTCGCCCGCGCGGTAACGGGGCCTGAGAGATTCAAGGGAGGGACTTGCTCCTTCGGCGCCCGGGTACATGTACCCGGGACTCTCCCGCGCGGATTCAAACGGCCGGTATGCAGTTGGCGCGGACATCATTGCACGCATCGGACGCCGACGGCAGGGCCGCCTCCGCCGCCTCCTTCTGTAACCGGCTTGTGGCGGTACGCATACAGAAACGCGAGAGATCATCCATTACCTTCTCTTTACGCTCGGTGGGGAGGGAAACCCCGAACCCGGAGGAGGACGATGACGGTGAACAGGACCACCGCGTACGCGACGACCTCGGGCATCGCGCTGCCCAAGCAGCCCGCGGC
This sequence comes from Streptomyces sp. NPDC057253, assembly GCF_042669125.1. Taxonomy (NCBI): domain Bacteria; kingdom Bacillati; phylum Actinomycetota; class Actinomycetes; order Kitasatosporales; family Streptomycetaceae; genus Streptomyces; species Streptomyces sp. NPDC057253. The sequence goes on from NZ_JBHUXV010000064.1 coordinate 17,169, forward strand.
CCCGGCCGTCGAGGCCCGCGGCGCCCACCCGGTCGTCCGTGACCTGCGCGAGCGCGCCGGCCACAGCCCGCACGCCCTGCTCTTCGGCCCCGAGGACCTCGTCGTCATCACCGGCCTGCCCGGCAGCGGCAAGTCCACCCTGATGAAGCGGGCGGTCACCGGGACCCGGGTCGACTCCCAGGACACCCGCGACCGGTGGGACGGCCGGCTGTCCCGCTTCCTGCCGTACGCCGTCTACCGGCCTCTGGTCCGGCTCGCGCACTACGCCGCACTGCGCCGCGCCCTGCGCTCCGGCGAGGGAGTGGTGGTGCACGACTGCGGGACCCAGACCTGGGTGCGCGGCTGGCTGGCCCGCGAGGCCCGCCGCCGCGGCGGCACCCTGCACCTGCTGCTCCTGGACGTCCCGGCGGACACCGCCCTCGAGGGCCAGCGCGAGCGCGGCCGGGGCGTCTCGCGATACGCCTTCCTACGACACCGGGGCGCGGCCGCCCGCCTGATCCGCTCCGTGGAACACGGCGACCTGCCCCCGGGCTGCGGCTCAGCGGTCCTGCTCGACCGCGAAGCAGCAGACGTCCTACGACGCATCGGCTTCACGGGCTGAGCGCCACGGCCTGCGGCGGACCGGTTTCACTGCGGGGCCACGAGGCCTGCGGCGCATCGGTTTCACTGCGGGGCCGCGCGGCCTGCGGCGCATCGGCTCCGGTGCACCGGCTTCATGGGCGAACCGCGCGGCCTGCGGTGGATCCACGGCTGGGCGTACGGCTGAGCCACCCGCGCAGCCGTACGCCCAGCCATGGATCCGCTTCACGGGCTGAGCCACACACCCCCCGTACCCGCTAGCCTTTCAGCCACATCAGTGGTTCACAGCAGGCGGTCAGACAGATGGACTTCCCGGCGGATCTTCCCGCGGACTTCCCGGCGCAGTCGGCACACCCCCACCCGCACGGCGGGTGGCCGGGCAACGAGCTGGAGGAGGTGCTCTCGGCCTCCCTCGGCATGCCCTCGGCGGGCGGCCGGATCATCGAGGTGCTCGGCCGCAGCTTCGTCTGGGTCCCGCTGCCCAACGGCGGCGGCCCGCACAGCGGCCCCCTCGACCTGCCCACGCTGGAGATCGCGGGCCAGGCGTACGTCCCGGTCTTCAGCTCCGAGGAGCAGTTCCGCCAGGTCGTCGGCTCGCACCTGTCGTACACCATCGCCCCCGCGGTGGAGTTCGCCCGGGGGCTCCCCCCGCACGTGGGCATCGCCGTGAACCCCGACGGCGTGGTCGGCGTCCCGCTGCCGCCCGCCGCGGTGGCCGACCTCTGCCGCGTCGGCCGCACCCCGCTGGACGGCCCCAACACCGGCGGCCGCGTCAAGCTCTACGAGCCCGACTGGCAGGACGACCCGGTCGACTTCCTCGCGGCCGCGTCCGCGGAGTTCGCGGCGACCGGCGTGGTCCTCACCGCCCGCCGCTGCCTGGCCGCCATCGAGACGGCCGACCCGGTCATGTTCATCGGCGTCGAACTCTCCCAGTGGGAGGGCGACTTGCGCACCCTCCCGATGGACGCCCTGGGCCGCGCCCTCGGCACCACCCCGGTGAAGTGGCCGGTCAACCTGGTCCTGCTGGACGTGGCGGACGACCCGGTCGGCCACTGGATGCGAGCCCAGGTACGCCCCTTCTACACCCAGGGTTAGCCCAACCCACCCAGGGGCGCGGGGAACTGCGCGATCAACCCCCACGGACCCGCACCCGCCGACGACGCACGGGTGCCGAGCTCTTGGGCGCTTAAGCTGGTTTCATACTCGGGGAACTTTCAAGAAGGGCGATACGACGTGAGCGCCAGCGGCACCGCGACCGGCACGGTCGAGCACATGCTGCGCCAGGTGACCCCCGGGCGCTACGACGCCTACGAGGCACTGCTGCGCGCCCTCGCGACCCCGACCGCCGGCCAGATCTGGATGCTGCTGTGGCACGGCCAGTCCGGGTCTCCGGACGCCCAGTACGGAAACATGGAGGTCGACGGCCACGGCTACGCCCCCTGCGTGACCTCGGCCCAGGAACTCTCCGCGAGCGGCTGGAACCGTTCCTACGAGGTCGTCGACGGAGTCGACGTCGCCCGCACCCTCTACCCCGACCACTACGGCCTCTGGCTCAACCCGCACGCCCCGGGCGGCGGCGTCGGCATCCCCTGGCTCGACCTGCGCCGCATCGCCACCGGCCTGGAGCGCCAGCCCGCGGGCCCGCTCCGGCTCTCGGAACCCGGCATCGAGGTCCCGCAGTTCTACGCCCTGCTCGTGCAGAACGCCCACCGCACCCCGGCGGTCCGCTCACTGCGCCGCGCCTGGGTGCAGCCCGCGCTCGGGGCGCCGTATCTCGCCATCGGCCTGGATGTGTACGACACCAGCCCCTCGGCCGTGGACTCGGTGCGCGCGATGATGCAGCAGTCCATCGGCGCGGTGCCGGAGGGGCTGCCGGTGTCGACCGTGGCGATGTCCGACGAGTACGACCCGGTGGCGCTGTGGATGCGCGCGGGGGCCCGGCCCTTCTACGACCGCGAGGCGCACGGCGCGCCGGCCCAGGCCCCGGCGGCGGGGTACGGCTATCCGCCGGCCCGTGGTGGTTACTGAGAGTCAAAGCAACCCGTTCGGCTCGTTTACGTAACAGCCACATTTCTTCGCGCGTAGATAGCGGCGGATCATCACGAACCTCGCCTATTGTGCCGTTTTGTCCCAACTGACATGCGTCCGGGAGGCGTTACCCGCTGTTCGGATAACGGAATCCCTCGTACTGCATCACGGTTACGCATACTTTCTTCGCCAGGCCTGGCGGGTGATCGCAGCGAAGCTGAAGACTCCCCAGGCAGACGCAGGATCAGACGTTCCTGTGAGCTGAGCAAGTCGACAAAGCCGTAATCCACGGCAGGTGTAGGCCGGTCACCACCGGCGAGAGGGGTCGGGTCACTGTGACCGCACCGATCGAGACCACCGGGGCGCAGGCCGAGGCGCAGCCGGAGGCTGTCCTCGCCGGCGCCGGCAAGGGGCAGATCGAGGGCCGTTCCCTGGGGCAGATCGCCTGGTCCCGTTTCAAGAGGGACAGAGTGGCGGTCGCCGGCGGTGTGATCGTCATCCTGCTGATCCTCATCGCGGTGCTGGCCCGTCCCATCCAGGCCCTCTTCGGCCTGGACCCGAACGCCCTGCACCAGGATCTGATCGACCCCAACACCTCGCTGCCCAAGGGCGCCTGGGGTGGCATGAGCTGGGACCACCCGCTCGGCGTGGAGCCGAAGTTCGGCCGCGACATCGCCACCCGCATCCTCGAGGGCTCCTGGGTCTCGCTGGTCGTGGCCTTCGGTGCCACCATCCTGTCGAACACCATCGGAGCGGTCCTCGGCGTGGTCGCCGGGTACTACGGCGGCCGGGTCGACACGATCATCAGCCGGCTGATGGACACCTTCCTGGCGTTCCCGCTGCTGCTGTTCGCCATCGCCATCTCGGCCACCCTGCAGGGCGGTGCCTTCGGGCTGGAGGGCCTGCCGCTGCACATCAGCGTGCTGATCTTCATCATCGGCTTCTTCAACTGGCCCTACCTGGGCCGTATCGTGCGCGGCCAGACCCTGGCCCTGCGCGAGCGGGAGTTCGTCGACGCGTCCCGGGGGATGGGGGCCAAGGGGCCCTACATCCTCTTCCGGGAACTGCTGCCGAACCTCGTCGGCCCGATCATCGTCTACTCGACGCTGCTCATCCCGACCAACATCCTCTTCGAGGCGTCCCTCAGTTTCCTCGGCGTCGGCATCCAGCCTCCGCAGGCGTCCTGGGGCGGCATGATCAACCAGGCGGTCGACTACTACCAGGTCGACCCCCAGTTCATGATCGTGCCTGGTCTGGCCATCTTCGTGACCGTCCTTGCGTTCAACCTGCTCGGCGACGGTCTCCGCGACGCTCTCGACCCACGCAGCCGCTGACCCGCGGCCACGGTGAGAGTCCACAAGATTTCCGACAATTGAAGGGGAAGCAGACCATCATGCGAAGGTCAGCGCTGGCCGCAGTGGCGGCCATCGGCAGTGCGAGCCTGTTGCTCTCGGCTTGCAGCAAGGCCGATGACAACGGTGGAGACGAAAACAAGTCGGCAGGGGCCAACGCAGCGACGAAGGGTGTCGTCAACGCCTCCACCCAGAAGGGTGGGACGGTCACGTACGAGTACTCCGACGTGCCGGACTCCTTCGACCCCGGCAACACGTACTACGCCTACATGTACAACCTCAGCCGGCTGTACGCCCGCCCGCTGATGACCTTCGCGCCCGGTCCGGGCGAGGAGGGCAACAAGCTGGTCCCGGACCTCGCCGCGAGCGCCGGTGTGCCCAGCGACGGCGGCAAGACCTGGACGTACAAGATCCGTTCGGGTCTGAAGTACCAGGACGGCACCGCGATCACCTCGAAGGACGTCAAGTACGCCGTCGAGCGCTCGAACTTCGCGCGTGACGTGCTCTCCCTCGGCCCGAACTACTTCCAGCAGTTCCTGGACGGCGGCGACAAGTACAAGGGTCCCTACAAGGACAAGAGCCCCGAGGGCCTGAAGTCCATCGAGACGCCGGACGACACCACCATCGTCTTCAAGCTCAACCGCGCCTTCCAGGAGTTCGACTACCTGGTCGCCACGCCGCAGACGGCTCCGGTCCCGCAGGCCAAGGACACCGGCGTCGACTACGTCAAGAGCATCGTCTCCTCGGGCTCGTACAAGTTCCAGAGCTACAAGGAGGGCCAGCAGGCCGTCCTCGTGCGCAACGAGAACTGGGACGCGAAGACCGACCCGCTGCGCAAGCAGTACCCGGACAAGATCGTCGTCAAGCTGAAGGTCAACGCCGAGACGATCGACCAGGACGTCCAGGCCGGCGACGCCATCGACCTCGGTGGTACCGGTGTCCAGGCCGCCACCCAGGCCAAGGTCGTCAACGACTCCAACCTGAAGGCCAACACGGACAACACCTACGGTGGCCGTCTGGTCTACATGGCGATCAACACCCAGGTCGCGCCGTTCGACAAGGTCGAGTGCCGCAAGGCCGTCGAGTACGCCATCGACAAGGTCTCCGTGCAGACCGCCGAGGGCGGCCCGATCCGCGGTGACATCGCCACCACCGTCCTGCCGCCGGACATCCCCGGCTACCAGAAGGCGGACGTCTACGCGACGACCGGCAACAAGGGCGACGTGGCCAAGGCCAAGGACCAGCTGAAGGCCTGCGGCAAGTCGACCATCAGCACCAACATCTCGGCGCGCAGCGACCGTCCGCAGGAGATCGACGCGGCCACCGCGATCATCGCCTCGCTGAAGAAGGCCGGCATCAACGCCAGCCTGAAGCAGTACCCGTCGGGCAAGTACTTCACCGACTACGCCGGTGTGCCGACGTTCGACAAGAAGCAGAACATCGGTCTGCACATGATGCAGTGGGGTGCCGACTGGCCCTCCGGCTACGGCTTCCTGCAGCAGATCCTGCACGGTGACGCGATCGGTGCCTCCGGCAACACCAACCTCTCGTACCTGAACGACAAGCAGATCAACGAGATGCTGGAGAAGGCCATCGCCACCGAGGACGACACGGCGCGCAACGCCCTGTACGCCCAGATCGACAAGCGTGCGATGGACCTGGCGGCGCTGGTCCCGCTGACCTACTTCAAGGTCCTGCTGTACCGTCCGGCCGGCTTCACCAACCTGGTGTCCACGGCGGCCTTCAGCGGTCAGTACGACTACCTCAACATCGGCACGACCAAGAAGTAGCCCCGGAAGGCAGGTGAAGGCATTGGTGCCCGTGGGCTTCGCGGCCCACGGGCACCAGCGCCGGTCCCCGTGATCTCGTACATCCTCCGTCGGACGTTCGCGGCAGTGATCCTGCTGTTGGTCGTCACCGCGGTCACCTTCGCGATCTTCTTCCTGCTGCCACGGATGGCCGGTCAGACCGCCGACCAGCTGGCGCAGCAGTACCTGGGCAAGAGCCCCTCGAAGGCCGACATCCTCGCGGTCAAGCAGAACCTGGGTCTGGACGACCCCCTGTACCTCCAGTACTGGCACTTCATCAAGGGTGTCGTGTCCGGGGCCACCTACAACCTGGGTCCCACCACCGCGCACTGCGACGCGCCGTGCTTCGGCTACTCCTTCAAGACCCACGAGGCGGTCTGGCCGCAGCTCACCTCTCGGATCCCGGTGACGGCGTCGCTGGCCCTCGGTGCCGCCGTGCTGTGGCTGGTCTCCGGTGTCGTGATCGGTGTGATCTCCGCGCTCAAGCCCGGCAGCTTCTTCGACCGCAGCTTCATGGGCGTCGCGCTCGCCGGTGTCTCGCTGCCCATGTTCTTCACGGGCAACCTGGCGCTGCTGCTCTTCACCTACCAGTGGCCGATCTTCGGCCGCACCTATGTGCCGTTCACGGAGAACCCGGCCCAGTGGGCCAACACGCTCTTCCCGGCCTGGTGCTCGCTGGCTCTGCTGTACTCCGCCATCTACGCGCGGCTGACCCGTTCGGGCATGCTGGAGACGATGAACGAGGACTTCATCCGCACGGCCCGCGCCAAGGGCCTGCGCGAGCGCAACGTGGTCGGCCGGCACGGCCTCAGGGCAGCGCTGACGCCGATCATCACCGTGTTCGGCATGGACCTGGGTCTGCTGCTCGGCGGTGCGGTGATCACCGAGACCGTCTTCTCGCTGCCCGGCATCGGCCAGTACGCGGTCCAGGGCATCACCGACAACGACCTGCCCCCGATCCTCGGCGTGACCCTGCTGGCCGCCATCTTCGTCGTAGTCGCAAATCTCCTGGTGGACCTGTTGTACGCCGCCGCCGACCCGCGGGTGAGGCTCTCGTGACCGAACTGTCCAAGACCGGTGCCGCCCTGGGCGAGCCCGCGCCCGGCAACGCTCCCGACGCCTTCCTCGCGGTCCGCGACCTCAAGGTGCACTTCCCGACCGACGACGGCCTGGTCAAGTCCGTGGACGGGCTCAGCTTCCAGGTGGAGAAGGGCAAGACCCTCTGCATCGTCGGCGAGTCCGGCTCCGGCAAGTCCGTCACCTCGCTGGCGATCATGGGCCTGCACCGGCTCGGGGCGCGCGGCAAGAACGTGCAGATGTCCGGCGAGATCTGGCTGGGCGGCAAGGAGCTGGTCTCCGCCGACCCGGACGAGGTGCGCCGGCTGCGCGGCCGCGAGATGGCGATGATCTTCCAGGACCCGCTGTCCGCGATGCACCCGTACTACACGATCGGCAACCAGATCGTGGAGGCGTACCGGGTCCACCACGACGTCAGCAAGAAGGTTGCGCGCAAGCGGGCCATCGAGATGCTCGACCGGGTCGGCATCCCCGAGCCCGACAAGCGCGTGGACGGCTACCCGCACGAGTTCTCCGGCGGTATGCGCCAGCGCGCGATGATCGCCATGGCGCTCGTCAACAACCCCGAGCTGCTCATCGCGGACGAGCCGACGACCGCCCTCGACGTGACCGTCCAGGCGCAGATCCTCGACCTGATCCGGGACCTGCAGAAGGAGTTCGGCTCCGCGGTCGTCCTCATCACCCACGACCTGGGTGTGGTCGCCGAGATCGCCGACGACGTCCTCGTGATGTACGGCGGCCGGTGCGTGGAGCGCGGCAGCGTCGACGACGTCTTCGAGCGCCCGCAGCACCCGTACACCTGGGGTCTGCTGGGCTCGATGCCGCGCATCGACCGGGAGACCTCCGAGCGGCTCATCCCCGTCAAGGGCCAGCCGCCGAGCCTCATCAACGTCCCCTCGGGCTGCGCCTTCCACCCGCGCTGCCCGTACGCGGACATCCCCAAGGGCGATGTCACCCGTACCGTGCGCCCGGAGCTCCAGCAGGTCGGCGGCGGGCACTTCTCCGCGTGCCACCTCTCGCAGGAGGACCGCACGCGGATCTGGACCGAAGAGATTGCGCCGAAGCTGTGAGTGAGACGAAGAAGGACGCGGACGTGACGGCCGCCCCCGACGAGCGCGAGATACTGCTCAAGGTCGAGGGCCTCCAGAAGCACTTCCCGATCCGCAAGGGCGTCCTCCAGCGCCAGGTCGGTGCGGTCAAGGCGGTCGACGGCATCGACTTCGAGGTCCGCAAGGGCGAGACGCTCGGCGTGGTCGGCGAGTCGGGCTGCGGCAAGTCGACCATGGGCCGGGTCATCACGCGGCTCCAGGAACCGACCGGCGGCACGATCCACTTCGAGGGCCAGGACATCACGCGGCTGAAGCCGGCCGGGATGCGTCCGCTGCGGCGGGACATCCAGATGATCTTCCAGGACCCGTACGGCTCCCTGAACCCCCGGCACACCATCGGCGGAATCGTCTCGGCACCCTTCCGCCTCCAGGGCGTGGAGCCCGAGGGCGGGGTGAAGAAGGAGGTCCAGCGCCTTCTGGAGCTGGTGGGCCTGAGCCCCGAGCACTACAACCGCTACCCGCACGAGTTCTCCGGCGGTCAGCGCCAGCGCATCGGCATCGCGAGGGCGCTCGCCCTGAAGCCGAAGCTGGTGGTGGCGGACGAGCCGGTCTCGGCCCTCGACGTGTCGATCCAGGCGCAGGTCGTGAACCTGATGGACGACCTCCAGGACGAGCTCGGCCTGACGTACGTGATCATCGCGCACGACCTCTCGGTGGTCCGGCACGTCTCGGACCGGATCGCGGTGATGTACCTCGGCAAGATCGTCGAACTCGCCGACCGCACCTCGCTGTACGAGGCGCCGATGCACCCGTACACCAAGGCCCTGATGTCGGCGGTCCCGGTGCCGGACCCCAAGCGCCGGGGCGCCAAGTCCGAGCGCATCCTGCTGCGCGGCGACGTCCCGTCCCCGATCTCCCCGCCCTCCGGCTGCCGTTTCCACACGCGCTGCTGGAAGGCGACGGAGATCTGCAAGACGACGGAACCCCAGCTGATCGAGCTCCGCCCCGGCCAGCGCGTGGCCTGCCACCACCCCGAGAACTTCGAGGACCAGGCCCCCCAGGACACGGTCCTCCTGTCGGTCGCCAAGGAGGCGGCTTCGCTGGTCGCCGACGAGGTCCTGGCGGAGTCGGCGGAGACGTCGGCGGCGGTGGCGGCGGAGGTGGCTTCGCCGGAGACGGCAGGGGTGGCCGACACCGAGGCGTCCGAGGAAGTTCCGGAGAAGCCCGAGGTGAAGACCACGAAGACGGGTCCCGGCGCCAAGACCGAGGTCCAGTCGACCGACGAACCGGAATCCCCCGGTCAGGAGTCAACTGACAAGTAACGCATGACGAGTTGGCAAAGTCATGCACATGCCCGAACGGGAGAGTGAAGAGTCGTCCGTGTCCGACTTATCGGCACAGGTTCGAAAGGGACGACACCATGAGACTCTCCCGTTCAGCACGCTTAGGGGCCACCGTCACCGCGGTGGCCTCTTTCTGTGTCATCGCCGCCGCCCCCGCCCCGAAACCCGGCGCCCCCGGCACAGGCGACTCCTACTTCCCGCTCCTCGGCAACGGCGGCTACGACGCCCGCCACTACACCCTCGACGTGGCGTACGACCCCGACACCGACCGCCTGGACGGCCGTACGACGATCTCCGCCCGCGCCACCCAGAACCTCTCCTCCTTCGATCTGGACCTCCAGAAACTGGAGGTCACCCAGGTCGAAGTCGACGGCAGACGGGCCCAGTTCACACGCGACGGCGACGAGATCCGGATCACCCCGCGGCAATCCCTGCACAAGAACAGGGACTTCACCGTCGCCGTCACCTACGGCGGTGTCCCCGAACCCCTCAGCGGTCCCATCGTCTTCGGCTCCGACTACGGCTGGATGAAGACCCCCGACGGTGTCTTCGTCGCCTGTGAGCCCAACGCCGCCTCCACCTGGTTCCCCTCCAGCGACCACCCCTCCGACAAGGCCACTTATGACATCCGCATCAAGGCTCCCAAGGGCCTGACGGCGGTCTCCAACGGCCGGCTCGTGTCGACGTACGACAAGGGCGGCTCGACGTACACCCACTGGCGCGAGAAGAAGCCGATGGCGACCTATCTCGCGACCGCCACCATCGGGAAGTTCGACGTCCGCACCGGCACCACCCCCGGCGGCACCCCGATCTACGTCGCCATCGACCCCGTCCTCAGCAACAGCAACAACGTCGACGTGTACGGCGTCACCGCCGAGGCCACCGACTACTGGTCCGAGGTCTTCGGGCCGTACCCCTTCGAGGAGACCGGCGCGATCGTCGACGACATGCCGCAGGCGGGGTTCTCGCTGGAGGTGCAGACGAAACCGGTCTACTCGGCCGTGCGCAACGAGACGACGATCGTGCACGAGCTGGCCCACCAGTGGTTCGGCGACTCGGTCTCCGTCGCGCACTGGAAGGACATCTGGCTCAACGAGGGCTTCGCCACGTACAGCCAGTGGCTGTGGGCCGAGCACAAGGGCACCCGCAGCGCCCACGACTCCTTCATCGCGGGCTATGACGCCCGTCCCGCCGACAGCGCCTTCTGGCAGACCGTCGTCGGCGACCCGCAGCGCGACACCATGTTCGCCTCCGCCGTCTACCAGCGCGGCGCCATGACCCTCCAGGTGCTGCGCGAGCGGATCGGCGACACGGCGTTCTTCAAGCTGCTGCCGGCCTGGACGAAGCTGCACCGCTACGGCAACGCGAACACGGCCGACTTCATCAGGCTCGCCGAGAAGATCAGCGGACAGCAGCTCGACGGCCTGTTCGCGACCTGGCTCTTCACCAAGGGCAAGCCCGCTCTCTGACAGCACCTGCGCGACAATGCGGTGTGCTCCAGCAACTGTTCAGCCCCTCCGTCCAGCACACGCTCGACCTCGTCGGCATCTTCGTGTTCGCCATCTCCGGCGCGCTGCTGGCCGTCCGCAAGAACTTCGACGTCTTCGGCATCGCCGTGCTCGCCGAGGTCACCGCGCTGGGCGGAGGGCTGTTCCGGGACCTGATCATCGGCGCTGTGCCGCCCGCCGCCTTCACGGACCTCGGCTACTTCATCCCCCCGCTGCTCGCCGCCCTCCTGGTCTTCTTCCTGCACCCGCACGTGGAGCGCATCCAGGTCGGTGTGAACGTCTTCGACGCGGCGGGCCTCGGCCTGTTCTGCGTCGCGGGGACGACCAAGGCGTACGAGTACGGGCTCGGCCTCACCCAGTCGGCGACCCTGGGCCTCGCCACCGCCGTCGGCGGCGGAGTGCTCAGGGACGTCCTCGCCAACGAGGTGCCCTCGCTGCTGCGCTGGGACCGCGACCTGTACGCGGTCCCGGCGATCGTCGGCGCCAGCATGGTCGTCCTGTGCATCCGCTACGACGCCCTCACCCCGCTGACCAGCGGGCTCGCGGCGGTCACGGCCTTCGTACTGCGCCTGCTCGCGATGCGGTTCCACTGGCGAGCGCCGCGGGCCTGGAACCGGCGCTCGACCGTGCGTGAGGAGTAGCGCCCGCCCGGCCGTGCAGCAGCCCCATCTCCTCGGTCAGCCAGACGAAGGAGGGCACCACCTGCGGCCGCCACAGCGCCATGTTGTGGCCGCCCGCGCTCTTCGGGACGTAGACGACGTGCACGGTCGTCGGTGCCTTCGCGACCTGTTCGAGGCCCATGGCCGCCTCGTAGCCGTCGCCGGGCTGACCGGACTCGTAGAGCGCGATCGCGGGCGGGGTGCGGTCCTCGCGCAGCAGCACATAGGGGTTGTTGGCGCGGCGCAGCGCGGGGGTCTCGGCGGCCAGGGAGTTGCGTTCGCCGATCGGGTCGTTGTAGCCGGACATGCTGACCGCGGCCCGGTAGCGGTCGGGGTGCGCGACGGCGAGCTTGGTCGCGCAGTGCCCGCCCGCCGAGTACCCGGCCACCGCCCAGCCGGCCGGGCCGGCCTGGGCGCGGAAGTTGTCGGTGACCATCTTCGGCACGTCCACGCTGAGCCAGGTGTCGGCGTTGACCGTGCCGGTGATGTTGGCGCATCCGGTGTCCACCCCGGCCAGCAGGTTCATCCGCGGGGCGACCAGGATGAACGGCGCCACCCTGCCGGTGCGCATCAGCGGCTCCAGTTGGCGGACCGCGTGCAGCGACCCGAACCATGCCTTCGCCGAGCCCGGGTAGCCGGACAGCAGCTCCACCACGGGGAACTTGTGGTGCCGGTAGGCGGGCTCGCGGTACTGCGGGGGCAGCCAGACGTAGACCTCGGCGTTCACCCCCGAGACCCGGCCCTTGAGCTGGGTCACCCGCACGCCCTTCATGCCGGGGCCGCCCGCGTCGGTGAAGCGCTGCCTCACCTTGGGCAGCCGTTTCAGCGAGATGCCGCCGGTGCCGTCGGCGCCCAGGTTCGCGGCCTGCTGGACGTGGTTGCCGGTGCCGATCAGGTCGGCCCAGTTGTCGTACAGGTTGTTCTGGTTGTTGACCAGCACGAAGACGAGGGCGACCGCCGTGCCCTGGGCGAACAGCACCATCAGCAGCCGGGCCGTGGCCCGCAGGGCCCGCGGTCCTCCAATCCGCGACCACAGGGCGAGCGGAAGCACGACGGCGACGACGGACAGCACGATCAGCGTGTAGAGGAACGCGGTCCCGGTGAGGCTCATGTACCTGTAGAGGGGGGTGCCGGCGGAGGGGTTTACGGGCGAGTACGGACACTTACCGAGAAATTGCCCGGGTCTCACCTGGCCGATCTTTCGATGGCGGAGAAAGCTACCGCTTAGTAGTTAGTTGTTGTACCGTTCAGACATGCCAGAAGCAGCCTCCGCCACCCGGGCCACGATCGGCGACAGCGAGTTCGACCGGGACACCGCGGTCACCCGCCGCGCCCCCGGCGTCTACGACATCGACCTCTCGGCCGGCTGGACGATCATCAGCGCCGTCAACGGCGGCTACCTCCTGGCGGTCCTGGGCCGCGCCCTCGCGGACGCCCTGCCGCACGCCGACCCGTTCACCATCTCCGCGCACTACCTGACGGCGTCCCAGCCCGGACCCGCGGTGATCCGCACGGACGTGGTCCGCACCGGCCGCACCCTCTCCACCGGCCAGGCCTCGCTCTTCCAGTACGACGACCAGGGCGCCGAGGTCGAACGCATCCGCGTCCTGGCCTCCTACGGCGACCTCGACACCCTCCCCGACGACGTCCGTACGACGGCGAAGCCGCCCGCGTTCCCGCCCATGGACCAGTGCTTCGGCCCCGAGGACGGGCCGGCCCCGGTCGACGGCAGCTCGGCCATCACCGACCGGCTGATGCTCAAGCTGGACCCCTCCACCCTGGGCTGGGCCCTCGGCGCGCCCTCCGGCAAGGGCGAGATGCGGTCCTGGTTCGGCCTCGCGGACGGCCGGGACATGGACCCCCTCTCGCTGCTCCTGGCGGTGGACGCGCTGCCGCCGACCGCGTTCGAGATCGGCCTCAAGGGCTGGGTGCCGACGGTCGAGCTGACCGTGCATGTGCGGTGCCGCCCCGCCCCGGGCCCCCTGCGCGTCTCCATCACCACCCGCAATCTCGCGGGCGGCTTCCTGGAGGAGGACGCCGAGGTCTGGGACACCGCGGACCGCCTGGTGGCGCAGTCGCGGCAGCTGGCCCGGGTGCGACTGGGCTGAGCCCGGCCCCGGGAGGGATCCTGGTGGGGTGAAGTCCGACCGCCTCCTGTCGATCCTGCTCCTGCTCCAGACCCGCGGCCGGGTGACCGCCCCCGAACTCGCCGAGAGGCTGGAGGTCTCCGTCCGGACCGTCTACCGGGACGTCGAAGCCCTTTCCGCATCGGGTGTCCCGGTCTACGCCGAGCGCGGTCGGCACGGCGGCATCGAACTCCTCGCAGGCTTCCGCACCGACGTCACCGGCCTGACCGCCGACGAGTCCCGGGCGCTGTTCGTCCTGGCCGCCCAGGGCGCGCACGCGGCCCTCGGCCTGGACTCCGCCCTGGGCTCGGCCCTGCGCAAGGTGATGGCGGCGCTCCCCGCCCCGCACCGCCCGGCCGCCGAGGTCACCTCGCGCCGCGTCCTGGTCGACGCCACCCGCTGGAAGGGCGGGCCCCAACCCGCCGCCGACCTGGACGTGTTGCAGGACGCCGTGTTCACCGACCGCCGGCTGCGACTGCGGTACCGGCACAGCGGCGAGCGCGCGACCCGGACGTACACCGTCGATCCGTACGGCCTGGTCGCCAAGGCCGGTGTCTGGTACCTGGTCGCCGACCGGCGCGGCCTCCCGAGGCTGTTCCGCGTGGACCGGGTGCGCTCGGCGGCCGTGCTGGACGACCCCGTGCGGCGGCGGCCCGGTGTCGAACTCGCCGACGCCTGGGAGGCGCTGCGCCGCCAGGTCGAGGAGCGTCCCACCGGTGTCGAGGTCACCGTGCGGGTCCGCCGGGACCGACTCGACCTGTTCCGGCGGCTGATGACGCCGTATCTGGCCGAACTCCCCGAGGACGGCGGCGACAGCGGGTGGGCGACGGCCCGGCTGGTGTTCGGCGCGGTCGTCGAGGCCCGCCAACTCCTGATGTTCTCCGACCGGGTGGAGGTCCTCGCGCCGTCCGAGGTGCGCGCGGAACTGGCCGAGGCGGCCGCTTCTGTCACGGACCTGTACCAGCGAGCTGCCGGCGGGGCGGAGAAGAATCCCAGCTCGGAGAGGGTGTTTTAGCCGCGCTTTGCCCGGCGCACAGGCGGGGGACAGCGCGGACTCAAGGGGCCCCTAAGGGCCGTTGGTTGAGTTCCGGGCCTCAGGACTTCCTCATCCTCCCTGGAGCGGTCTCTCATGAAGCGTGTGCGTCTTCTCCCCGCCGTGGCCCTGTTGGCGCTCTCGCCCCTCGCCCTGGTGGCCTGCGGCTCGGGCGACTCCTCGTCGACGTCGAACAGCGGCACCTCGGGTCAGCAGAACTGCCAGGCCCCGACCGGCAACGCCTCCGGCATGCCGAGCGGTGCCCCCTCGGGCGCCCCCACCGGCAACGCGACCGCCCGGCCCTCGGGCGCGCCCAGCGGCAACCCCTCCGGCATGCCGAGCGGCGGGCCCGGTGGCGGACAGGGCGGTCAGGGCGGCCCCGGTGGCGGGATGGGCGGTGGCTGCGGCGGTCCCGGAGCCGGCGGCGGCGCGGCCCCGAGCGGCGCGCCCAGCGGCGCCCCGAGCGCGGCGGCCACCAAGAGCTGACCTGGCGCGAAATCGCCGTACGGCAGGGGCGGCACTCCCGGTGAACGGGGGTGCCGCCCCTGTGTGCTGCCCCTGTGCACAGCCCTTGTCCGCTGCCGACGCGTGCTGCCGGAGCGTCAGTCCAGCCAGTGATGCCGGCCGACGCTGATCAACCGCATCTGCCGCTTCGCCACCTCGGCGACCCGGGCCCGCTCCTCGTCCGACGCCTCCTGTGCCTCCAGGAACAGGGAGGCGGTGATCAGCATCTGGTCGACGTAGAGGTTGGCGAGCATGAGCAGGTCGTCGTCGCTCCAGCCGTCGGAGACGGGGTCCTTGGCCAGCTCCTCCTTCACCTCCTGCCCGAAACGGGCCAGTTGCTCCCGGATGGCCTCCCGGACCGGCTGAACTCCGCCATGTCGTTCGCGGGCGATGAAACGGACGTGAGCGGGGTACGCGTGTACATGGCCGGCGATCAACTCGATGGCGCGCACGATGCGTTGGTCGTGGTCGTCGGCCGCGGACACCGTCGTCCGAATCATGGGGTGCAGGCTGCCCAGCGCCTCCTCGACCAGGGCCACGCCCAGATCCGCGATGGAGCGGAAGTGGCGGTAGAAGGCGGTCGGGGCGACGCCGACGGCACGGGTGACCTCACGCAGACCCAGGCTGCTCAGGCTCTGCTCCTCCAGGAGGGCCAACGCCGCGTCCAGGAGCGCCTGCCGGGTCTTCTGTTTCTGTGCCTGCCGGATGCCGAGGGTGTGACTCATGTCATCCAGTTAACAACTGTTCTCTGTAATTGGAAAGCCGTAGGACGCGCTAGACTCTGGAGTCAGTGAACAACTGTAACCACAACTGTTCACCCAAACGTAACGACAGCCGAACCGGAGGGGGATCCGTCCCATGCTGTTCCTCGTCGCCGCACTCATGCTCCTCGGCGTCGTCCTGGGCACCGTCGCCCACGCGCCGTTCACCTTCACCGCCGTCGCCGCCGCCGTGATCGCCGTCTGGCTGGGCGTCTTCGCGCTGCGCGAGCGCCACGCCCGCCGCCGCACCCCGTCCCACTGACCGCCGCCCCGCCGTCCCCAGGAGCACTGATTCCCATGCAGCTCACCGCACAGGCCAGCCCCCGCACCGGCGCCCGTGACGCCGACGGCATGGCCGTGGCCTCCTTCGTCCTCGGCCTCCTCGGCCTTCTCGTCCTCAATGTCTTCCTCGGCCCGATCGCCATCGTCCTGGCCTCGGTGGCCCTGTGGCGCGGCACCGCCCGCCGCGGCCGTGCCTTCCTCGGTCTCGGTCTCGGCGTGGCCGACCTGCTGGTCCTGGTCGCCTTCATGCAGTTCGACAGCACGGTGTCCTGGAGCCTGTGAGGCCGCAGGTCCGGCCTGAGGCCGCCGCCGTACGCCCCGTAGAATCGGCGTCACCATGGCATACCTCGACCACGCCGCGACCACCCCGATGCTTCCCGAGGCGGTCGAGGCACTCAGCGCCCACCTCGGTGTCACCGGCAACGCCTCTTCGCTCCACGCATCCGGCCGCACGGCCCGCCGCACGGTCGAGGAATCCCGCGAGACCCTCGCGGAGGCGCTCGGCGCCCGCCCCAGCGAGATCGTCTTCACCTCCGGCGGCACGGAGGCCGACAACCTCGCCGTGAAGGGCCTGTACTGGTCCCGGCGCGACGCGGACCCCGCAAGGACGCGGGTCCTCGCCAGCCCGGTCGAACACCACGCCGTCCTCGACGCCGTCCACTGGCTCGGCGAGCACGAGGGCGCCACCGTCGAGTACCTCCCCGTCGACAAGCACGGCCGGGTCCACCCCGACGCCCTGCGCGCGGCCATCGCCCAGAACCCCGACGACGTCGCCCTGGCCACGGTCATGTGGGCCAACAACGAGATCGGCACCGTCCTGCCGGTCCGCGAACTCGCCGACGTCGCCGTGGAGTTCGGCGTCCCGCTGCACGCCGACGCGGTCCAGGCCTTCGGTCA
Source organism: Streptomyces sp. NPDC057253 (assembly GCF_042669125.1). Lineage (NCBI taxonomy): Bacteria > Bacillati > Actinomycetota > Actinomycetes > Kitasatosporales > Streptomycetaceae > Streptomyces > Streptomyces sp. NPDC057253. The sequence goes on from NZ_JBHUXV010000064.1 coordinate 34,175, forward strand.
GGTCCCGGTCGACTTCGCCGCCTCGGGACTCGCCGCGATGACCGTCTCGGGCCACAAGATCGGCGGGCCGTACGGCATCGGCGCCCTGGTCCTCGGCCGGGAGTGGACCCCCGTCCCCGTCCTGCACGGCGGCGGCCAGGAGCGCCACGTGCGCTCCGGCACCCTCGACGTCCCCGCCATCGCCTCCTTCGCGGTGGCCGGCCGCCTCGCCGCCGAACAGCGCGCGTGGTTCGCCACGGAGATCGGCGCCCTGCGCGACAGCCTGGTCGAGGCGGTCCGTACGGCGGTCCCGGACGCGATCCTCGGCGGCGACCCTTCCCCGGGGGGCCGGCTCCCGGCCAACGCCCACTTCACCTTCCCCGGCTGCGAGGGCGACTCCCTGCTCCTCCTCCTGGACGCCCAGGGCATCGAGTGCTCCACCGGCTCCGCCTGCACCGCGGGTGTCGCCCAGCCCAGCCATGTCCTGCTGGCCACCGGCACCGACCCGGACCTGGCCCGCGGCACCCTGCGCTTCTCCCTCGGCCACACCTCCACCGAGTCCGACGTGGAGGCGGTCGCGAAGGCCATCGGCCCCGCCGTGGAGCGCGCTCGCGCGGCGGGGCTGACGTAACGGCGCCGGCCGTGCTCCGCTCTCAGCTCTCCGTGACCATGAGGGAGGCCATCATTCCCTCGTCCTCGTGCTGGAGCAGATGGCAGTGGAGCATGTACATGTACGTGTCGTCGGCGAAGTCGGTGAACTCCATGGCGATCACGATCTTGCCGCCGCCGACGACCTCGTAGGTGTCGCGCCAGCCCAGGTCGACCCCGGTGGGGGCCTCCCCGTTGATCGAGATCAACTGGTAGGGCACGTCGTGCAGATGGAACGAGTGCTCCAGCTGGCTCGCGTTGGTGATCGTCCAGATCTCCTTCGCGCCCAGTGTGGTGCTGATCATGGCCATGCTGGCCATGGTGAGACCGGCCGAGCCGTTGATCTTCATGGTCGCGCCCGTGTTGCTGAGCGTGATGGTGCGGGCCGTGAAGCCGGAGGTGTCGTACCGCTCGATGGTGTTGAGGGTGCTCGGCAGGTCGTCCGGGGCGTCGGCGCCGCCCGCGCCGACGGTGAGGAACTCGTAGGTGCCGGAGCCGCCGCGGATCCAGCCGGTCGTGATGACGGCCTCCAGGGTGACGTCCTCGGTGACGTCCATGACGAACTCGGCACGGGCGCCGGCCACCAGCCGGATGCTGGTGACCTCGGTCGCCTCCGTCAGATAGCCCTGTTCGGTGGCGATCTGGGTCAGCGTGCCGCCGTCGCTGCGCTGGAGCGTGATGATGTCCGAGGGTGAGGCGTTGAGCGCCCGGAAGCGGTTGCGGGTCTTGGTGGCGGTGAAGCCGAGCGTGGTGTCGTCGACGTTGGTGCCGTTCACCAGGAGCGGGAAGCTGAGGCCGCTGGTCAGGTAGCCGCTCTGGTTGTACTTGATGTCACCGGCGCTGTCGACGGCGAGGCACTGGAAGATCAGCGGGATGTCGTCCACGCCGTAGTCGCTGGGCAGTGCGGCCGAGGCCTCGGAGTCGTCCGCCACGATGATCATCCCGGCCAGGCCGTGGGTGGCCTGCTTGGCCGTGGTGCCGAGGGCGTGCGGGTGGTACCAGAGGGTCTTGGCCTCGTCGAGGACCTCGAAGGTGGGCGCCCAGGTGGCGCCGGCGGAGAAGGCGTTCTGCGGGCCGCCGTCCATCTTCGGCGGGACGTGGGCGCCGTGGAAGTGGACGGTGGTGTCCTCGTCGAGGCTGTTGGTGATGTTCAGCAGCACGGTGTCGCCGCTGGTCCACTTCAGGGTGGGGCCGAGGAACGACTGGTTGTAGCCCGCGGTGCTGCTGGTGACGCCGCTGAGCACCTCGGCGGTGCCGGTCTGGGCGGCCAGGGTGAAGGTGGTGGTGCCGTCGGACGTGGTGCCCTCCAGCAGGTCCGGGATGGGGAGGGTGCCGAGCGTCGCCGCGGCCGCCTTGCTGCGGGTGCCCTCGGTCAGCAGGGAGAAGGCGCCTCCCGCCGCCGCGACGGCGCCGAGGCCCACCCCGGCCATCCCGCCGAGGAACTTCCGCCGGTGCAGCGCCTTCTTGCGCCCCCGGCTCTCGTCTCGTGTGTGCATGCCTGTGTCCGGCTCTGTGCTGTGTGTCATGGTCGGGGAGCCTCGGGCCGCGGCCTGTGCGCGCCCTGGGGCGAAACTGGGTGCGAGCCCGGGAAGCTGTGAAGGGGGAGCCGGGGTCAACTCACTTGAAAAAAAGCCAAGTTGACGACCCGCAGGTCATGGTCGAAGCGCGGGACATGTCGGGCGCGCGATCCGCGCCGGAAGTTCATACCTACGCGGAGGTCCGCCGCGCCTGCCGCACCAGCTTCATGTACCGGTCCCAGTCCCAGTGCCTGCCCGGATCGGTGTGATCCGTCCCCGGCACCTCCACATGGCCGATGATGTGCTCGCGGTCGACGGGTATGTCGTACCGCGTGCATATTCCGGCGGTGAGCCGCGCCGAGGCCGTGTACATCTCGTCCGTGAAGTCCTCGGGCCGGTCGACGAATCCCTCGTGCTCGATGCCCACACTGCGTTCGTTGTACGAGCGGTTGCCCGCGTGGTACGCCACGTCCAGCTCGCGGATCATCTGGGTGATGTGGCCGTCCTTGCGGACGACGTAGTGCGCGGCAGCGCCGTGGCCCGGGTCCTGGAACACCTTCACGGCGCTCGCGAAGCTGCCCTGGGTGACATGGATGATCACCATGTCCACACCGTAGTCGTCGGGGCGGTCCGCACGCCGCCAGTTCGCGTCCGACGCCGCCACCCACTGTGCGCCGCGGAAATCCACCGCGCCCTCGACCCGCGGCTTCTCCACCCCCGGGGCCCGCCACCACAGCCGCGCCAGCTCGTCCCGGGCGAGCACGGCGGAGCCCACCGCGGCCGCCGTCCCGCCGACGAGCAGCGCCCGGCGCCCGATGCGCCGGTCGGTGTCCCTGGAACCCTCAGTCGCCCCCATGTGATCGTCAACGGATACCCGGCGGCCCCGGTTCCCGCGTCCCCGTACTCTTGAAGGGTTATGACTGACACCACGCAGCGCCCCCTTCGCGTTCTCGCCGCCATGTCCGGAGGAGTGGACTCCGCCGTCGCCGCCGCCCGGGCCGCCGAAGCCGGCCATGACGTGACCGGCGTCCACCTCGCACTCTCCGCGAACCCGCAGTCCTTCCGCACGGGCGCGCGGGGCTGTTGCACCATCGAGGACTCCCGCGACGCCCGCCGCGCCGCCGACGTCATCGGCATCCCGTTCTACGTCTGGGACCTCGCCGACCGCTTCCGCGAGGACGTCGTCGAGGATTTCGTCGCCGAGTACGAGGCCGGCCGCACCCCCAACCCCTGTCTGCGCTGCAACGAGAAGATCAAGTTCGCCGCCCTGCTCGACAAGGCGCTGGCGCTGGGCTTCGACGCGGTGTGCACCGGGCACTACGCGAAGGTGGTCACGCTCGCGGACGGCTCCCGGGAGCTGCACCGCGCCTCCGACATGGCGAAGGACCAGTCGTACGTCCTCGGCGTCCTGGACGAGAAGCAGCTGGCGCACGCGTTGTTCCCGCTCGGCGACACCGTGACGACGAAGGACGAGATCCGCGCGGAGGCCGAGCGCAGGGGGCTGGCCGTCGCCAAGAAGCCCGACTCCCACGACATCTGCTTCATCGCCGACGGCGACACCCAGGGCTTCCTCGCCTCCCGCCTCGGCAAGGCGGAGGGCGACATCGTCGACGAGTCGGGCGCGAAGATCGGCACCCATGAGGGCGCGTACGGCTTCACGATCGGCCAGCGCAAGGGGCTGCGGATCGGCACCCCGGCCGCCGACGGCAAGCCGCGCTACGTCCTCGACATCTCCCCGGTGAACAACACGGTCACGGTCGGCCCGGCCGCGGCCCTGGACGTCACCGCCCTGACCGCGATCAAGCCCCGCTGGTGCGGCACGGCCCCGGCGGGCCCCGGCACCTACACCGCCCAGCTCCGCGCCCACGGCGGCGAGACGGAGGTCACCGCGGAGCTGGTCGACGGCCGTCTGGAGGTCTCGTTCACCGAGCCGGTCCGCGGGGTGGCCCCCGGCCAGGCGATCGTCCTGTACGACGACACACGCGTGGTGGGCTCGGCCACCATCGCGACGACCACGCGCGCGAAGACGACGACGCCGGTCGCGTAAGGACGACGACGCCGGTCGCGTAAGGCTGTGCGCTTCAGGAGGGCGCCCACAGCTCGAACCGGCTCGTCCCCCACGCCGTGGCGTACGGCACCGTCCCGATGAGGCGGTAGCCGGTCGAGTGCAGGAGCGCGTCACGGATCGTGGTGCTCTCGCCCGTCGGATTGCCCCGGTCGAGCACGACGAGGGTGAAGTGCCGGTCGGCGACGGCCGCCTTGAAACCGGCCGCCCCCGTCAGGTGCCGCCCGGAGCGGCTCGTGTAGTCGATCGTGTACGTCGAGTTCCACTGCCGGTACGACGTGTCCTTGCCCAGCGCGTACACGGGCACCTCGTAGGTGTCGGCGAGGTAGCTGCCGTGCGGGCTCAGGTAGGGCCGCAGTGTCGCCACCAGGCCCCTGGAGTCGGGCCACGCGTGGAAGTTGTCGTAGGACTGCGACATCCCGCTGGAGAGCAGCACCACGCCCAGGAAGATCGCCCACTGCGGGTACTTGAAGTGCGCGCCCATGAGACGGGTGACGCCGACCCCGGCGAGGGGTGCGGCGAAGAACAGCCCGTAGCCGATGTGCTTGTGCAGCGAGACCTCGGTGTGCAGATGCAGCTGGTAGGCGGGCGCGAGCAGGGCCGTGCCGACCAGGACCAGCCCGAGCGCGGTCCGCCAGCGGGCACCGGGCAGCGCGCCCCGCCAGCCCGGCATCTCGCTCATGCGGCCGCTGCGGACGTAGCTGAAGGCCCCCAGAAGGGCCACCGCGAGCGCCAGGCCGCCCCAGCGGGCGGAGTCCTTCACGATGGTCCAGGACGGCGTCGTACCGGCCGCACGGGCCGTCGTGGTGGACTGGATCGCCGCCAGGTACCCGGAGGCGTACAGCCCGGCGCCCAGCAGCGCCACGGTGGCGACCGTGAGCAGCACTCCGCGCCCGAGCGCCCTGGGCAGACCGCGCCGCTGGTAGACCGTCAGCACCCCGAGCAGCACCACCGTCGGCAGATACAGGGCCGAGGCGTACTTGACCGCCACCGCGAGCGCGGCGACCGGCGCCGCGAACAGGGTCAGCAGGGGGTGCGAGTCCGCGGTGCGGACGACGATCCAGGCGGCCAGCGCCAGCAGGAACAGGGCGAGGGCGTCGTAGGTCGCGAAGTTGCCCATGAAGGCGGTGGACTGGGCCACCGCGAACACACCGGCCGCGCACAGTCCCGCCCGCTCGTTGAAGAGGCGGCGGGTCATCGCGTACAGCAGCGAGGTGCAGCCCAGCATGCAGGCCAGGCTCAGCGCGCGGGCGCCGGCCAGCCCGAACACCGAGTCGACGGCGGCGGCGAGGACCGGGTAGAGGACGGGCGCGCCGGAGAAGTAGCTGTCGAAGCCGCCGTAGAGCGGGGTGCCGTGCAGCAGATGGGCGAGCTCCGCGTGGCCGGCGAACAGGTAGAGGGCCTCGTCCTCGAAGGCCGTGTTCTGCAACCGCAGCGACAGGCCGGCCTGCATCACGAGCAGGGCGAGCAGGACGAGCCGGCTGACCCAGATCCGGCGCGAACTCGGGGCGGCCGACCAGCCGGAGTCCGGGACGGGGCTCAGGGAGTAGCCGGACGGGCGCGGCGTGAGCACCCTCAGCTGCATCGTTTCCGCAACCCGGGACCGCTTCTTCGGCTGGGCCACGGATATCTGCATGGTGGAGTCGTTGTGCTCCATCTACGGGCCCCCTACGGTTTCCGGACGTCGAAGCCGAAGGAGTCGTCCGCGGCCGCCTTCTTGAACGCGGCGAGCGACAACGGGCCGCTGTCGATGCGCCAGTCGGCCTCCTTCTTGAGGTTGAACCAGACCAGGCCCAGGATGTCGGCACGCGCGCGTACGCCCGCGAACAGGTCGGCGATCTGGGCAGGTTTGCGCTCCCCGGCCTGCACGCCGGTCTCCGCGATCAGGAACGGCTTGCGGCTGAAGCGGCGGATCTCCGTCAGCGTCGGCTCGAAGAGGGTCGTGAAGGTCGTCGGGCCGCTGAGCGCGTAGTAGCCGACGACACCGATCCAGTCGACGTACGCGTCACCCGGGTAGTAGGGCTTGAGCCGCACGTCCGGGACCGGGTTGATCACGTTCGGGCTCCACACCCAGATGACGTCCGCCGCGCCCTCGTCGGTGAACAGGTCGTGGATGTGCCGCCACGCGCGCGCGAAGTCGGCGGCGCCGGTCTTCTTGCTGCCCCAGGGGTACCAGCCGCCGTTCATCTCGTGCCCGAAGCTCAGCGCGAGCGGCCGGTTGTAGTCGCGCACGGCGTCCGCGAACTCCCGGATGTAGGCGTCCTGTCCGCCGTCGGCGATCTGCGCGGCGGTGTGGGAGAAGGGCTCCCAGACCAGGAAGGGCAGTTGGCCGTCGTCCCAGACGGCACGGTTGACGTCCGCCTGGAACGGGTCGCCCCACTTGGCGTAGTACTCGCGCAGGTTGGGCTCCTTGCCCGCCTTCTCGCTGAAGGCCGTGAGCGGGGAGACCGCGCGGGGCGAGCCGTTGAAGGCGACCCCGAAGTACTTGTGGTCCGGCTTCAGCAGCGGACGTATGTCGTACGGCGCCTCGGCGCTCGGCGACTCCACCTGGGCCTTCGCGGCCGCCGAGGAGACCTGGGGCGCGGGCGGCGCGCAGGCGCCGAGCGTCACGAGCAGAGAGCCGACGAGGGCGAGCAGCAGGAGGCGGGGCCCGGTCATACGGCGACCTCCCCGGCGAGCGGCGCCTGCGCGGGCGCGGCCTCCTCGGCGTGCGGCTGGATGAGGGCACGGGCGACCGCGACGCCGTAGAAGAGGCCGGAGGCGAGCATCAGGGCGTAGTCGGACGGGTTGAGGGAGGTGCTCATCCGCCAGACCGCGACCGCGATCCACGCGACCGCCGTCGTGCCGCTCCAGGCCCACATGCCGATCCACAGGCGGCGCGTCTTGCTGCCCTTGGCGCCACCCGCACCGGTCGGCGTCCAGCCCATCGGGCGGCGGCGGACCGTGTCCCAGATGGCGAAGGCGTGCGCCCAGCCGTACAGGACACGGGTGGCCCAGGCCTCCAGGCGGTACGGGTTGCGGTGCCAGATCGGATAGATCACGGTCAGGTAGAGCACGCTCGGCAGCACCAGGCCGATGTTCGCGAGCTTCAGCTGCTCAGGGGCCGCCAGCATGATCGTGAGCGCGATGAGCGGGCCGCTGAAGGTCAGCAGTCCGGTCTCGATGTAGTAGACGAAACCGGACAAGTAGCACAGCCGGCTCGCGAACCGCATCTTCGTGCGCCAGAAGTCCCTGCTGCCCAGCATCGCCAGCGAGGCCATGCACCAGCGGTACTGCTGGCTGTAGAAGGCGCCCACGGTGTCCGGGCACACCCCGGTGGACAGCGCGACCGGCACGTACGTCAGGTCCCAGCCCAGGGCGCGCAGTTCGAACCCGGTGTACATGTCCTCGGAGTGCTCGACCAGGCTGGTGCCGCCGATCTCGGCGAGCGCGGCGCGCCGGTAGACCGCGCAACTGCCCACGCAGATCGAGCCGTCACTCTGCTGCCGGGACACCTGGACGCTGCGGTAGAACAGCTCCTGCACGGCCGCCGCCCCGCGCTCGATCCAGTTCTGCTGGTCCAGGACACGGAAGAACTGGGGGGACTGGACGATCGCGGTGCGCGGATCGCGGTCCATGTACGGCAGCAGCTCGTGCAGCAGATCCGCGCGCGGGGCGAAGTCGGCGTCCAGGATGAGGATGAAGTCGCCCGAGGACCGCTCGAAGCCGTGGCGCAGGTTGCCGGCCTTCTTCATCCAGCCGCGGTTGGGCCGCACCAGGTACCGGAAGCCGAAGTCGGCGGCCATCGCGCCGATCTCCGGGTCGTCGGAGTCGTCGAGCACGATCGGTGTGACCCGCCCCGGGTAGTGCTCGCCCAGGGTGCGCACATGCAGCCAGGTGTTGTGCAGCACCTCGATGGGCTCGCCGCACACCGGCAGGAAGACGTCCACGTCCGGGTACCGCCCCGGCTGCCACCCCTTGACCAGCCGCCGGTGCGCGCGCAGATCGAAGCTCGGGGTGAAGGCGTCCAGCCGGAACGAGATCAGATAGCTGACCAGGGACAGCACCAGAAGCGGGATGTACGCCCAGATCCAGGCGCTCGTCGCCGCCGCCCGCACCTGGCTGATCACCAGGCAGACGAACCCGACGAGCGACGAGTACGTCAGCACCCAGGTGTGCCGTCGGACGTAGGAGACCTTCTCCCGGTCGTCGGGGGGCGCGGGCAGCAGCCCGGGGTGATTACGGCCGGAAACGGCCTTGCGGGGTTCGGCCCGGCGGCGGCGGGGCGGCGGCACCGTGGGTCGGTCGCCGTCGGGCAGGGTGTGCGGGGTGTTCATGGGTCGTGCTCCACAAGCGAGCCGGAATGCCGGGGGACAAGGAGGCTCGCCGCGAAAGCGCGAGTTGATGGTGAATCTTATGTGACTGATGAGTGTGGATCGGTCTCGGGTTGCTCAAGGTTTGTGCTCAGGTTGCTCCGAAGAACTCCGTCAGCGCCGGGGCGAGTACGTTCGGATCGACCATGTGCGTCTGGCCCTCCAGGACGCGATACGTCCCCTGGGGCGCGGTTTCGGCCACCAGCCGGGCGGCCTCACGCATCCAGGCGGGGCTCGCGCCGCCCGCCAGGGAGAGCACGGGCACGTCGACGGCGGCCAGCCTGGCCCGCGGCACCAGTCCGTCGCCCATCACCGCGTCGTCGTGGGCGAGACTCGGCGCGATCGACTCCATGCCGGGCCACATGGGGGAGTTGCGGGCGCCCTGGATCATCTCGTCGGCCAGCCCGGTCAGCCGCAGGAACAGCTCCACGGCGTCCCCGCGGCGGCCCTCGCCGAGCGCGGCGGTGAGGTTCTCGGTGTACTCGGCGCGCTCCTCGGCACCGCCCTCGTAGACGGCGTACGGCACCTCGTACACGGCGACGCCCCGCACCGGCAGCCCGCTCGCCGCCGCCTCCAGGACCAGGGCGCCGCCCGAGGAGTGGCCGTAGAGCCATGCCTCGCCGCCCAGCGCGTCGATCAGGGCGGCGAGGTCCTCGACCTCACGGGCGACGTCGTAGGGCTCCGTGTCGCCGCTCTGCCCCCGCCCCCGGCGGTCGTAGGAGACGACGGTGAAGCCGCCCGACAGCGGCAGGCCGAGGGGCGCCACGGTGGCGCCCGTCGACATGGCACCGCTCACCAGGACGACCGCGGGGCCCTCACCGGTGCGCTGGTACGCGAGGGCGGTGCCGTCGCGCGAAACGATGGTGTTGTCCATGCCTGTCGAGACTGCCGCACGGCACGGAAATCATCCGTCACGACACCTCGACTTCGTAGAAGCAGAGATGATCCTTGATCTCCGCGACCTCGGGCTTGGGCTCGGGGTAGGACCACACCAGGTCGGGCGCGTCCGGCAGGGACCAGTAGGACGCGGTCCCCTTGAAGGGGCAGTAGGTGTGGGTGTCGGAGGGGGTCAGCAGCTCCAGCCGTACGTCCTCGGCGGGCAGGTAGTACCGCGTGGGGCTGCCCGTCTCCTTGAGGATCAGCGGGCTGTCGCTCTCCGCGAGGATCTGGTCGCCGTGCACCACGCGCACGTGCAGGTCTGCTTGCTCGATGGTGATCTTGTGTCCTTCGGCCATACCGGAAGAGCGCTCGCGGGCCGCCGGTTCTTCCCGCGTACGGTGGCCGCATGCGAATCTGCGTCTTCCTCTCCGCCGCCGACCTCGACGACCGCTACACGCGCCCCGCGCGGGAGTTCGCGAAGCTGCTGGGCAAGGGCGGCCACACGCTGGTGTGGGGCGGATCGGACGTGGGCCTGATGAAGGTGGTCGCGGACGGGGTGCAGGAGGCGGGCGGCCGGCTGGTCGGGGTCTCCGTGGAGTTCCTGGCCGCCAAGGTCCGTCCGGGCGTCGACGAGATGGTGGTCACCAAGGACCTCGCCGAGCGCAAGAGGCTGCTCCTGGAGAAGGCTGACGCCGTGGTGATCATGGTGGGCGGCACCGGCACCCTCGACGAGGCGACCGAGATCCTGGAGCTGAAGAAGCACGGGCACACCGAGAAGCCGGTGGTGCTGCTGAACACGGCGGGCTTCTACGACGGGTTGAAGGAGCAGTTCCGCCGGATGGAGACCGAGGGGTTCCTGCCGCGTCCGCTCACCGACCTGGTGTTCTTCGCGGAGGAGCCGGTGGGGGCGCTCGCGTACATCGAGGAGAGCCTGGGCGTCGAGTGATGCGAGCATGGCGGGCATGGCTACACATGTGATCACCGGGGCGGGTTCCGGTATCGGCGCGGCCGTCGCCCGCCGCCTCCACGCGCGCGGGGACGACCTCGTGCTGCACGCGCGCGATGCGGGCCGGGCGAAGGAGCTGGCGGCCGGGTTCCCCGGGGCGCGGACGCTCGTCGGCGACCTCGCCGACCCCGACAAGCTGAGCTGGGCCTTCTCCCACCAGTCGCTCCCCGACCGGGTCGACTCCCTGCTGCACATCGCGGGCGTGGTCGACCTGGGCCCGGTCGGCGATCTCACCCCGAAGACCTGGCGCCACCAGCTGAACGTCAACCTCGTCTCGCCGGCCGAGCTGACCCGCCACTTCCTGCCCCAACTCCGCCTCGCGCGCGGCCATGTCGTCTTCGTCAACTCGGGCGCGGGCCTGAACGCCCACGCCGACTGGTCCGCCTACGCCGCCTCCAAGCACGGCCTGAAGGCGCTCGCGGACTCCCTGCGCCACGAGGAGCACGGCAACGGCGTCCGGGTCACCTCCGTCTACCCCGGCCGCACGGCGAGCCCCATGCAGGCCAAGGTCCACCAGCAGGAGGGCAAGGACTACGACGCCTCGCGCTGGATCGACCCGGAGTCGGTGGCGACGACGATCCTGACGGCACTCGACCTGCCCCGGGACGCGGAGATCAACGACCTGACGGTGAGGCCGGGCCGGTGACACAGTTCGACTTCGCCCCCGCCACCGGTGTCGGCTCGCTCCCCGGCGGCGACGCCCGGGAGGCCGCCAGGACCGCCACCGGCTCCTTCGAGGACTTTCCCTTCCTGCCCGAACTGCCCGCCCGCGGCCCCGGCGCCGACATGATCGGCCGCACCGCCGGGATGCTCGTCGAGCTGTACGCGCGCGTGGAGCCCAGCGGATGGCGGCTCGGGGACCGGCCCGGACGCGACACCAAGCGGGCCCGGTCCTGGCTGGGGGAGGACCTCGACGCGCTGGAGGAGTTCACCCAGGGGTACGAGGGACAGCTGAAGGTCCAGGCGGTCGGGCCCTGGACGCTCGCCGCCGCGCTGGAGCTCAGGAACGGCGAGGTCGCCCTCTCCGACCCCGGCGCCTGCCGGGACCTCGCGGCCTCGCTCGCGGAGGGGCTGCGGCTGCACCTGGAGGAGGTGCGGCGACGGGTCCCCGGCGCGCAGGTCGTGCTCCAGCTCGACGAGCCCTCCCTCATCGCGGTCCTGAGAGGGCAGGTGAAGTCCGCCAGCGGCTACCGCACCCACCGGGCCGTCGACCGGCAGCTCGTCGAGGCCACGCTCCGGGACGTCGTCGGGGTTCACGGCGACGGCCCCGTCGTGGTCCACTCGTGCGCACCGGACGTCCCCTTCGCGCTGCTGCGCAGGGCGGGCGCGGCGGCGATCTCCTTCGACTTCTCGCTCCTCACCGAGCGTGACGACGACGCGATCGGCGAGGCGGTGGAAGGAGGGACCCGGCTCTTCGCCGGTGTCGTGCCCGCCACGGACGGCCCATTGTCAGACCCTGCCGGTAGCGTCATGGGTGTCAGGACGCTGTGGCGCAGGCTGGGGCTGCATCCGGGACTGCTCGCCGAGGCGGTCACGGTCACTCCGGCGTGCGGACTCGCGGGGGCCTCCCCGGAGTACGCGCGCAGGGCGCTCGCCCACTGCGTCCAGGCGGCGAGATCCCTCGCGGACAACCCAGAGTAACGGGAGGACAACACGGTGGCCGGCGACAAGCAAGCGGAGACGACGGTGCCCGCCGAGGCACGGGAGAAGCACGCGCAGCTCGCTGAGCAGATCGAGGAGCACCGCTTCCGGTACTACGTGAACGACGCGCCGGTCATCAGCGACGCCGACTTCGACAAGCTGCTGCGCTCCCTCGAGGCCCTGGAGGAGGAGTACCCCGAGCTGCGCACCCCCGACTCCCCGACCCAGAAGGTCGCGGGGGCGTACGCGACGGAGTTCACGGCGGTCCAGCACCGCTCCCGCATGCTCTCGCTGGACAACGCCTTCAGTGACGAGGAGCTCGCGGCCTGGGCGGAGCGCGTCGCCAAGGACGTCGGCACCACCGACTACCACCTGCTGTGCGAGCTCAAGGTCGACGGTCTCGCCGTCAACCTCACCTACGAGCACGGCAGGCTCACCCGAGCGGCCACCCGCGGCGACGGCCGCACCGGCGAGGACATCACGCCCAACGTCCGTACGATCGCCGAGATCCCGGACCGCCTCACCGGCGACCGGGTCCCCGACCTCGTGGAGATCCGCGGCGAGGTCTACTTCCCGATGGAGAAGTTCGAGGAGCTCAACGCCCGTCTGGTCGAGGCCGGCGACAAGCCCTTCGCCAACCCGCGCAACGCGGCGGCCGGTTCGCTGCGCCAGAAGGACCCGCGCGTCACCGCCACCCGCCCGCTCCACATGGTCGTGCACGGCATCGGCGCCCTGGAGGGCTTCGACGGCATGACCCGTCTCTCCGAGGCCTACGACCTCCTCAAGTCCTGGGGCCTGCCCACCGCGAAGCACAACAGGGTGGTCGACGACCTCGACGGCGTCCGGGAGTTCATCGCCTACTTCGGCGAGAACCGCCACTCCGTGGAGCACGAGATCGACGGAGCGGTCGTCAAGCTCGACGAGATCCCGCTCCAGGGCAGGCTCGGCTCCACCTCCCGCGCCCCGCGCTGGGCGATCGCGTACAAGTACGCGCCCGAGGAGGTCAACACCAAGCTCATCAACATCCGCGTGGGCGTGGGCCGTACCGGCCGGGTCACCCCGTACGCCCAGGTGGAGCCGGTCACGGTGGCCGGCTCCGAGGTCGAGTTCGCCACCCTGCACAACCAGGACGTCGTCAAGCTGAAGGGCGTCCTGATCGGCGACACCGTGGTGCTGCGCAAGGCCGGTGACGTCATCCCCGAGATCCTCGGCCCGGTCGTCGACCTGCGCGACGGCAGCGAGCGCGAGTTCGTGATGCCGAACGAGTGCCCCGAGTGCGGTACGCCGCTGCGGCCCATGAAGGAGGGCGACGTCGACCTGCGCTGCCCCAACGCCCGCACCTGCCCCGCCCAGCTGCGCGAGCGCCTGTTCTACCTCGCGGGCCGCAAGTCCCTGGACATCGAGCACTTCGGTTACGTCGCCGCGGCCGCGCTCACCAAGCCGCTGGAGCCCTCGGACCCGCCGCTGGCGGACGAGGGCGACCTGTTCGACCTCACCATCGAACAGCTGCTGCCCATCAAGGCGTACGTCCTCGACCAGGACAGCGGGCTGCCCAAGCGCGACCCGAAGACCGGCGAGGAGAAGGTCGTCACCGTCTTCGCCAACCAGCAGGGCGAGCCCAAGAAGAACGCCGTCGCCATGCTGGAGAACATCGCGGCCGCCAAGGAGCGCCCCCTCGCCCGGGTCCTCACCGGTCTGTCGATCCGCCATGTCGGCCCGGTCGCCGCCGAGGCCCTGGCCCGCAACTTCCGCTCGATCGAGCGCATCGAGGAGGCGAGCGAGGAGGAGCTGGCGGCCACCGACGGCGTCGGCTCGATCATCGCGAAGTCCCTCAAGGAGTGGTTCGCGGAGGACTGGCACCAGGAGATCCTGCGCAAGTGGAGGGCCGCGGGCGTGCGCATGGAGGAGGAGGGCTCGGGGGAGGACGAGGGGCCGCGTCCTCTCGAAGGGCTCACCGTCGTCGTCACCGGCACCCTGGAGCGCTTCACCCGCGACGGGGCCAAGGAGGCCCTCCAGTCCCGAGGGGCGAAAGTGACCGGTTCGGTTTCGAAGAAGACATCTTTCGTTGTCGTAGGTGACAATCCTGGGTCGAAATTTGACAAGGCGATGCAACTCAAGGTGCCGGTTCTGAACGAGGACGGCTTCGACGTCCTGCTCGAACAGGGCCCCGAAGCGGCCGCTGATGTGGCACTTCCCACGCAGGAGTAGCGAGGAGCGGCGGTTGAAGGCCACCCGTTCGGCGCATACCAGATGCATACGGGTGGCCGGGGCGCATTCGGGCAACCGTCGACGACCGCTGCCCGTGGAAGCCTTCTGCGGCCTACTGTTGAGATGTGCGCCTGCCGTGCCCAGCTGCGGTTGGGGCATCCCCGTGCTCCTGATGAGCAAGGGGAAGGGTTTTCCAACGCGGCGCCGTCGAGGGATTTGTCGGGCGAACGAGCCGCGTGGCGTGGGCACCGCCGGCTGTGAGAGGGACGGGAATGGAACCGACCGAGAGCGCCGCCCCGGACTCACGGCTGCGCCTGCGCCGGCTCACCGGCGCATGGCGGGCGAGCCGGTGGTCCGGACGGCCTTCGGAGCGTCCGGGCGCGGAAGGGCGCGTCGCCGGACCCTACACCGCGGCCGGCGGCCCCGGTGCCGCACAGCTCACCGCCGAGCGCGCCCCCGGTAGGCCCGACTCCGAACCCGACCGGCAGCTGTCCTGGCCCGCGCTGCCCACGGCGGTCGTCGCGGCCGCCGGATTCGTGCTGGGCGCGGGCTTCTACCGGGCCTTCACCGGCAGCCACGCCCTCTTCCCGTCGGGCACCGTCGGCTGGTCGCTGGCCGTGCTGACCGGGGTCATCGTCGGCCATCTGGTCGCCCTCGGCCGGGCCCGCTGGTGGGGCGGCACCGGCTCGGGCGCCGCCCTCACCCTCGCCGTCCTGCTGCTCTACGGCTGGGTGGCCGCCGGAATGGTCAGCCTCACCGTCGTGCTGCTGGTCGGCATAGCCAGGCGCCACCGCTGGCGGCAGGGCATCCTGCACGGCGCGGTGGACATCCTCGGCATAGCCACCGGCGCCCTCGTCCTCGCCGCCTTCGGCCAGTCGCCGTCCGTCGAGACCCCGTGGAACCCGGACACCTGGACGTTCTACACCGGCCCCGAGGTGGTGCTCGTCGCGGTCGCCTATCTCGCGGTCACCCGCGCGCTCGGCTGGTACCTGCACTCCTCGCGCCACGCGGGACTGCCCACCATGGCCCGTACCGCCCTGGTCAGACAGGGCCTGGTCGCGGTCGCGCTGCTCGGCATCGCCCCGCTGGTCTGCGTGGTCGCCGCCGCCAAGCCCCTGCTCCTCCCGCTGTTCGCGATCCCCCTGATCGCCCTCGACTCCACGCTCTGGATGGCCCGGGCCCGCGCCGAGGAACAGCTGCGCGACCCGCTGACCGGACTGCCCAACCGCCAGTGGCTCCTGGAGCGCATCTGGACCGCCCTGGACGACGCCGAACGCATCGGCGCCCGGTCCGCCCTGATGCTCATCGACCTCGACCGCTTCCGCTCGGTCAACGACACCCTCGGCCACCTCGCCGGCGACCGGCTGCTCCTCCAGATCGCCGACCGGCTGAGGATCGCCCTGCCGCGCGGCGCGGAGGCGGCCCGGCTCGGCGGCGACGAGTTCGCCGTGTTACTGCCGGTCGCCGACTCCACCACCTCCGCGACCCGCGTCGCCCGCACCCTGGTCGCCGCCCTCAGCTCCCCGCTCGACCTCGACGGACTCACCCTCGTCCTGGAGGCCAGCGCCGGGGTCGCCGTCTTCCCCGACCACGCCGTGGACGCCGAGGGCATGCTGCGGCGGGCGGACGTGGCGATGTACCAGGCCAAGCGGGACCGCACGGGCGTAGAGGTCTACGAGTCCAAGCGGGACTCCAACACCCCCGACCGCCTCGGCCTCCTGGGCGATCTGCGCCGGGCGCTGGACGCGCACGAGGTGCAGCTGCACTACCAGCCCAAGGTGCGCTTCGACGGGCAGGTCGCGGGGCTGGAAGCGCTGGTGCGCTGGGTGCACCCGGAGCGCGGGAAGGTGCCGCCGGACGAGTTCATCGCGATCGCCGAGTCCTCCGGGCTGATGCCGCACCTCACCGAGTACGTCCTCGACACGGCTCTCGCGCAGGTCGCCGAGTGGCGGGCGCAGGGCCTGTTCGTCCCGGTGGCGGTCAATGTCTCCCCGCGCGATGTCCACACCCCCGGCTTCGCCGGTTCCGTGGCCGCCCGCCTGGCCCGGCACGGCGTTCCCGCGGGAGCGCTCCAACTGGAGATCACCGAGCACGTCCTCCTGGAGGACCCCTCCCGCGCGGCCGACACCCTCGCCGCGCTGACCGGCCACGGCGTCAAGATGTCCCTCGACGACTTCGGCACCGGCTACTCCTCCCTCGTCCACCTCCGCCGCCTCCCCGTCAGCGAACTGAAGATCGACCGCTCCTTCGTGGCCAAACTGGCCGTCGACACCGAGGACGCGGAGATCGTCCGCTGCACGGTCGACCTCGCCCACTCCCTGGGCCTGCTGGTCGTGGCGGAGGGCGTGGAGGACGACGAGACCTGGGAGCGGCTGCGCGACATGGGCTGCGACGCCGTACAGGGCTGGCTGGTCGCGGCGGCGATGCCGCCGGAGGAGACGACGGCGTGGCTGCTGGCGCGGGGCGCGCGGGGCTGGCAGCGGCCAAGGGCAGCGCTGCCCGCGGCGGAGTGAACATTCCGGCCGACCTGTGCGGCTTTCGCTGTTAGGGGCGCGGGGCTGTATCGACATGCGGCTCCGCCGCGGGGCGCGACCAGCCACGACGGACCCGCAGCCGCTTCCCGAACCCCAGCGGGCATCCCCTGGCGAATCCGTTTAACGGCCGGAGGCCCTCGCCCCCTAGGATTGGGCCCAAAGCACACACACTCACCCCAGAGGATCGCTGCATGCCTGGCATCACGCGCGAGGAGGTCGCCCACCTCGCCCGGCTGGCGCGTCTGGAGCTGAAGCCCGAAGAGCTCGAACACTTCGCCGGCCAGCTGGACGACATCATCGGCGCGGTCGCCCGCGTCAGTGAGGTCGCCGACCAAGACGTACCGCCGACCTCGCACCCGCTCCCGCTGACGAACGTCATGCGGGCGGACGAGGTCCGTCCGTCGCTCACCCCCGAGCAGGCGCTCTCCGGCGCCCCGGCCCAGGAGCAGCAGCGTTTCAAGGTGCCGCAGATCCTGGGGGAGGACTAACCGCCATGACGGACAACGTCACCATCATCAAGCTCACCGCCGCCGAGACCGCCGCGAGGATCGCTTCCGGTGAACTCACGGCCGTGCAGGTCACCGAGGCCCACCTGGCCCGGATCGAGGCCGTCGACGAGAAGGTGCACGCCTTCCTGCACGTCGACCGCGAGGGCGCCCTCGCGCAGGCCCGCGCCGTCGACGAGAAGCGCGAGCGGGGCGAGAAGCTCGGCCCGCTCGCCGGTGTGCCCCTCGCGCTGAAGGACATCTTCACCACCGAGGGCATCCCGACCACCGTCGGCTCGAAGATCCTCGAAGGCTGGATCCCGCCGTACGACGCGACCCTCACCAAGAAGCTGAAGGCCGCTGACGTCGTCATCCTCGGCAAGACCAACATGGACGAGTTCGCCATGGGGTCCTCGACCGAGAACAGCGCCTACGGCCCGACCGGCAACCCCTGGGACCTCACCAGGATCCCCGGTGGCTCCGGTGGCGGTTCCTCCGCCGCGCTCGCCTCCTACCAGGCGCCCCTCGCCATCGGCACCGACACCGGCGGCTCCATCCGCCAGCCGGCCGCCGTCACCGGCACGGTCGGCGTCAAGCCGACCTACGGCGCCGTCTCCCGCTACGGCATGGTCGCCTTCTCCAGCTCCCTCGACCAGGGCGGCCCGTGCGCCCGTACGGTCCTGGACGCGGCCCTGCTCCACGAGGTCATCGCCGGACACGACCCGCTGGACTCCACCTCGATCGACGCCCCGGTCCCGCCGGTCGTCGAGGCCGCCCGCAACGGCAGCGTCGAGGGCATGCGCGTCGGTGTCGTCAAGCAGTTCCGCGGCGAGGGCTACCAGGCCGGTGTCATCCAGCGCTTCGACGAGTCGGTCGCCCTCCTCAAGGAGCTCGGCGCCGAGATCGTCGAGCTGGACTGCCCGTCCTTCGACCTGGCGCTCTCCGCGTACTACCTGATCGCGCCCTCCGAGTGCTCCTCCAACCTCGCCCGCTTCGACGGCCTGCGCTACGGCCTGCGGGTCGGCGACGACGGCACCCACTCGGCCGAAGAGGTCACCTCCCTCACCCGTGAGGCGGGCTTCGGCCCCGAGGTCAAGCGCCGCATCATGCTGGGCACGTACGCCCTGAGCTCCGGCTACTACGACGCCTACTACGGCAGCGCCCAGAAGGTCCGCACGCTCATCACGCGCGACTTCGAGAAGGCGTTCGAGCAGGTCGACGTGATCGTCTCCCCGACGACCCCGACCACCGCCTTCCCGATCGGCGAGCGCGCCGACGACCCGATGGCGATGTACCTGGCCGACCTGTGCACCATCCCGACCAACCTCGCGGGCAACTCGGCCATGTCGCTGCCGTGCGGTCTGGCGCCCGAGGACAACCTGCCCGTCGGCCTCCAGATCATCGCCCCGGCCCTGAAGGACGACCGCCTCTACAAGGTCGGCGCCGCCGTCGAGGCCGCCTTCGTGGAAAGGTGGGGCCACCCGCTCCTGGAGGAGGCACCGTCGCTGTGAGCAAGCTGACCAAGGCGAAGGACTTCAAGAAGTCCAAGTCCGGTACGTACCTGTCCATCGCCACCACGGCGTTCGGCGCCATCGGTGTCGCCAAGCGGCTCAGGAAGGCGCGCGCCGAGAACGACACGCTGGTCCTGATCGACGCCACCGTGTCCGCCGTCGCCGTCGTCACCGGCCTCGCCATCCTGTACCGCGAGCTGAAGCGGCTGGGCGACGACGACGTCCTGCTGGGCTGAGAGGGAAGTTAGACCGTGACCACCACGACCGACCTGGTGTCGTACGAGGACGCTCTCGCGTCGTACGACCCCGTCATGGGCCTCGAGGTCCATGTCGAACTCGGCACCAAGACCAAGATGTTCTGCGGCTGTTCGACCGAGCTCGGTCAGGACCCCAACACGCAGACCTGCCCCGTCTGCCTCGGCCTGCCCGGCGCGCTCCCGGTCGTCAACGCGACCGGCGTCGAGTCCGCGATCAAGATCGGTCTCGCGCTGAACTGCGAGATCGCCGAGTGGTGCCGCTTCGCCCGGAAGAACTACTTCTATCCGGACATGCCGAAGAACTTCCAGACCTCCCAGTACGACGAGCCGATCGCCTTCAACGGCTACCTCGACGTGCAGCTGGAGGACGGCGAGACCTTCCGTGTGGAGATCGAGCGCGCCCACATGGAGGAGGACACCGGCAAGTCGACCCACGTGGGCGGCGCGACGGGCCGTATCCATGGCGCGTCCCACTCCCTGCTGGACTACAACCGCGCCGGCATCCCGCTCATCGAGATCGTCACCAAGCCGATCGAGGGCGCGGGCGAGCGTGCTCCCGAGGTCGCGCGGGCCTACGTCCGTGAGCTGCGCGAGGTCATCAGGGCGCTCGGCGTCTCCGAGGCCCGTATGGAGATGGGCCAGATGCGCTGCGACGTGAACCTGTCGCTGCGCCCCATCGGCACCGAGAAGTTCGGCACGCGGAGCGAGACCAAGAACGTCAACTCGCTGCGGTCCGTGGAGCGCGCGGCCCGCTTCGAGATCCAGCGGCACGCGGCCGTGCTCTCCTCCGGCGGGACGATCATCCAGGAGACCCGGCACTTCCACGAGGACACGGGGTCCACGACCTCCGGCCGAGTGAAGGAAGAGGCCGAGGACTACCGGTACTTCCCCGAGCCGGACCTCGTTCCGGTGGCCCCCTCGCGTGAGTGGGTCGAGGAGATCCGCGCCGGTCTGCCCGAGCTTCCGCTGGCCCGCCGCAACCGCCTGGTCGCGGAGTGGGGCATCACGGCCCTCGACATGCAGGCGATCCTCAACGCCGGTGCGCTGGACCCGATCGTGGCCACGATCGACGCCGGTGCCGACGCGGCCTCCGCCCGCAAGTGGTGGATGGGCGAACTCGCCCGCAGCGCCAACGAGTCCGGCAAGGCGCTCGACGAACTGGCCATCACCCCGGCGCAGGTCGCCCGGGTGACCGAGCTGGTCTCGAAGGGCGACCTCAACGACAAGCTGGCCCGCCAGGTCATCGAAGGCGTCCTCGCGGGCGAAGGCACCCCGGACGAGGTCGTCGAGAAGCGCGGTCTGAAGGTCGTGTCGGACGAAGGCGCCCTCGGCACCGCCGT
>NZ_JBHUXV010000065.1:0-53731 GCF_042669125.1 Streptomyces sp. NPDC057253
CCTGTGCCCTTACCTCTTGCGGGCCGTGGCCTTCTTGGCGGTGGTGGTGCGAGCGGCGGACTTCTTGGCGGGCGCCTTCTTGGCGGTCGCCTTCTTCGCCGGGGCCTTCTTGGCCGTCGTCTTCTTCGCGGCGGTCTTGCTCGCGGCGGTGGTCTTGGCGGCGGTGCCGGTCGCCTTCTTGGCGGGCGCCTTCTTCGCCGTCGTCTTCTTGGCGGTGGCCGTGGTCTTCTTGGCCGTCGTCTTCCTCGCGGTGGTCTTCTTCGCGGCCGCGGTCTTGGCGGTCGTCGCCTTCTTGGCGGCCGCCTTCTTGACCGTCGCCGAAGCCCCGCCGGTCAGGCTGCCCTTGGGGGCCTTCTTGACCGCGACGTCGTTCTTCGGGAGCTTCTTCGTGCCGCTCACCAGGTCCTTGAAGCCCTGGCCCGCGCGGAAGCGCGGCACGGAGGTCTTCTTGACCCGAACCCGCTCGCCCGTCTGGGGGTTGCGGGCGTAACGGGCCGGCCGGTCGACCTTCTCGAACGAACCGAAGCCGGTGACCGAGACACGGTCGCCCGCGACCGTCGCGCGGACGATGGCGTCCAGGACCGCGTCGACCGCGTCGGCGGCCTGCTGGCGGCCGCCCACCTTGTCGGCAATCGCTTCTACGAGCTGCGCCTTGTTCACGTCTTCCCCTTCGGAGACATTGCCAGAACGAAAGTGTTCAAGCTTTTCGCACGTTAGGCAGATATATACCGCAAATCAAACACGAAACGGGCTTATCACCCTTGTGCCGCAACGAACTCGGCTGCTCTGGACTTGTTCAGCGTTCCTCTTCCGGGATTCGACCCGCGTCGAGGTCAGCGGTGAACCGCTCCAGACGCCTTGTCGCTTCGACGACGTCGTGCTTGGCCGCGGCCGTAATGACCAGCAGCTTCCGGGTCAGCGCCATCCGTACGCCCTCCGGGACTTGCAGTGCGCGCACTCTTGCGTGCGCTTCCTTGAGTTGGTCCGCGACTGCCGCATAGAGCTCGAGTTGGCCGTCGTGTTCCATGCACAGATTGTGCCATCTGGGGCGAGTTGTCGCCTGCTAGGGGTGCAACTGCCGCCTCAAACGGCCTTCCGGGCACATGCGGAAGCCACGGTTACAAGGGACGCGTACCCCGACAACACCCGTCTTAACGTGGGAAGTTGAGCGGGCGTGTCGCACCGCGCGGGGCCGTTCGGGCGCAGACATGGCCGTACCCCCGATCGGGCTGATCGGGGGTACGGCGGGGGTGTTGGGGTGGCCGAAACTCGACCTGTTCAGTTGCTCCGAAGGAGGGGCGGCGTCACGCCGGGAGCGCCCCCGGCATCACGCCTGAAGCGTCCGCGGCTTGTACGAGGGCCGCTTGGCCTCGTACGCCGCGATGTCGGCCTCGTTCTGGAGGGTGATGGAGATGTCGTCCAGGCCGTTCAGCAGCCGCCAGCGGGAGTTCTCGTCCAGCTCGAAGCTCGCGGTGATGCCCTCGGCGCGCACCTCGCGGGCCTGAAGGTCGACGGTGATCTCGGCCTCGGGGTCCTTCTCGCTCAGCTCCTGGAGCGCGTCCACGATCTTCTGGTCCAGAACCACCGTGAGCAGGCCGTTCTTCAGCGAGTTGCCGCGGAAGATGTCGGCGAAGCGGGAGGAGATCACGGCCTTGAAGCCGTAGTTCTGAAGCGCCCAGACGGCGTGCTCACGGGAGGAGCCGGTGCCGAAGTCGGGGCCGGCGACCAGGACCGTGGCGCCCTTGCGCTCGGGCTGGTTGAGGATGAATTTCTCGTCCTTGCGCCAGGCCTCGAACAGCCCGTCCTCGAACCCGTCCCTGGTCACCTTCTTGAGCCAGTGAGCAGGGATGATCTGGTCGGTGTCGACGTTGGAGCGGCGCAGCGGGACGGCCCGGCCGGTGTGCGTGGTGAATGCTTCCATGACTGATCAGACTCCAGCGGCGACAGGGGCGTCGGACAGGTCGGCGGGCGAGGCCAGGTGGCCCAGTACGGCGGTGGCGGCCGCGACCTGCGGCGACACCAGGTGCGTACGGCCGCCCTTGCCCTGTCGGCCCTCGAAGTTGCGGTTGGAGGTGGACGCGGAGCGCTCACCCGGGGCCAGCTGGTCGGGGTTCATGCCCAGACACATCGAGCAGCCCGCGTGCCGCCATTCGGCGCCGGCCTCCTTGAAGACGACGTCCAGGCCCTCGGAGACGGCCTGGAGACCGACCCGCGCGGAGCCGGGGACGACCAGCATCCGTACGCCGTCGGCGACTTTGCGGCCCTTGACGAGCTCGGCGGCGGCGCGCAGGTCCTCGATGCGGCCGTTGGTGCACGAACCTACGAAGACGGTGTCCACCTTGATGGAGCGCAGCGGCTGTCCGGCCTCCAACCCCATGTATTCCAGGGCCTTTTCGGCGGCGAGGCGCTCCGATGCGTCTTCGTACGAAGCGGGATCGGGGACGTGGGCCGAAAGCGGCGCGCCCTGGCCGGGGTTGGTGCCCCAGGTGACGAACGGCGACAGTTCGGCGGCCTCGATGACGACCTCGGCGTCGAACTCGGCGTCCTCGTCCGTCTTCAGGGTCTTCCAGTACGCGACGGCCGCGTCCCAGTCCTCGCCCTTGGGCGCGTGCGGACGGCCCTCCAGGTAGTCGAACGTGGTCTGGTCGGGGGCGATCATGCCCGCGCGGGCACCGGCCTCGATCGACATGTTGCAGATGGTCATCCGGGCCTCCATCGAGAGCTTCTCGATGGCGGAGCCGCGGTACTCCAGGACGTAGCCCTGGCCGCCACCGGTGCCGATCTTGGCGATGATCGCCAGGATCAGGTCCTTGGCGGTGACGCCCTCGGGCAGTTCGCCGTTGACCGTGATGGCCATGGTCTTCGGGCGGACCAGCGGCAGCGTCTGGGTGGCCAGGACGTGCTCGACCTGGGAGGTGCCGATGCCGAACGCCAGACCGCCGAAGGCGCCGTGCGTGGAGGTGTGGGAGTCACCGCAGACCACGGTCATCCCGGGCTGGGTCAGCCCCAGCTGCGGGCCGACGACGTGCACGACGCCCTGCTCGACGTCGCCCAGCGGGTGCAGGCGCACCCCGAACTCGGCGGCGTTCTTGCGCAGCGTCTCCAGCTGGATGCGGGAGACCGGGTCGGCGATGGGCTTGTCGATGTCGAGGGTCGGGGTGTTGTGGTCCTCGGTGGCGATGGTCAGGTCGAGCCGGCGCACCTGGCGGCCGCTCTTGCGGAGGCCGTCGAAGGCCTGCGGGCTGGTCACCTCGTGCAGCAGGTGCAGATCGATGAAGAGGAGGTCGGGCTCGCCCTCGGCGCGCCGGACGACATGGTCGTCCCAGACCTTCTCCGCGAGTGTCCTACCCATCGCTTTCCCTCCGGCCGGCGAGATCGTCCACCGGCCCAACTAGAGATCTTGAGGAGACGGCACCCGGCCCCAGTTCACGGGCACCCGTCACCAGGCCCGTACGGTCACCGGGCCGCTGTGCCTACAAGGGTTGCGCGTCTCACGGAAAAAGGAACTTGCGTTTCACAGAGTGAGACGTGAGTATCGTTTCATGGACAACAGTAGCGGCGTCGGCGTTCTGGACAAGGCAGCCCTTGTCCTCAGCGCCCTGGAGTCCGGTCCGGCCACCCTCGCGGGTCTGGTCGCGGCGACCGGACTGGCACGACCCACGGCCCACCGGCTGGCCGTGGCTCTGGAACACCACCGCATGGTGGCACGCGACATGCAGGGCCGTTTCATTCTGGGCCCCCGGCTGGCCGAGCTGGCCGCCGCAGCGGGCGAGGACCGCCTCCTCGCGACCGCCGGCCCGGTGCTCACGCACCTGCGTGACGTCACCGGCGAGAGCGCGCAGCTCTACCGCCGCCAGGGCGACATGCGCATCTGCGTCGCCGCGGCGGAGCGCCTGTCCGGCCTTCGGGACACCGTCCCGGTCGGCTCGACGCTCACCATGAAGGCGGGCTCCTCGGCCCAGATCCTGATGGCCTGGGAGGAGCCGGAGCGGCTGCACCGCGGCCTCCAGGGCGCCCGCTTCACGGCGACGGCCCTGTCGGGCGTACGGCGCCGCGGCTGGGCCCAGTCCATCGGCGAGCGCGAGCCGGGCGTCGCGTCCGTCTCGGCGCCCGTGCGCGGTCCGTCCAACCGCGTGGTGGCCGCGGTGTCGGTCTCCGGCCCCATCGAGCGCCTCACCCGCCACCCGGGCCGTATGCACGCCCAGGCGGTCATCGACGCAGCGGCCCGCCTCTCCGAGGCACTTCGCCGGACGGGTTGAGGGCGGGGTCCTGTCGGAACCGGGCCGGCCTCAACGCCGCGGCAGGTTCCGGACCGACGGGACGCGTCTGGTCGCACCTGTCGACTGTCGACTGACTCGCCGTCGTGGCTGGTCGCGCAGTTCCCCGCGCCCCTGAGTAGGTCACATACTCCCAGCCCGATAAGCGAACCTCTCCTTCGCGTACCGCCCGCGCGCAGCGACCGGCACCTGACCGTGCGCCGCCGCCAGCCCGAACGTCGGCATGTCCGCGTAGATCGACTCGTACGCGCCCTCCGGGACCACGTACGCCTCGTGCCACAGCCCCACGTGCTGTCGGACCTTCCCCGCCCTCTCCTTGCGGTTGATGATCGACCAGGCCCGGTGGTGGGACATCTCCGGCGAGTGCGCGTAGGCGTACAGCTTCTCCTTCGACTCCCAGTACTGGACGACGTAGTACGTCCGCGGTGAAGCCGTCAGCAGGACATGGGACAGCAGCCCCCGCTCCGGCGCCCGCGCCAGCTCCCGCAGCATCCTCGGCATCGCGAGCAGGACCGGCCCCCAGTGGTGCACGGCCCAGAAGTGGTTGATCCGCATCCCGATCAGCAGGACGACCACGTCTCCCTCGGCTGCCGCGGTGGTACGACCGGCAACGACCTTCTTCCCGAACACGGGACCCCCTATTGGTGAGCGGCACTATCCGAACCCGGCATGCTTGGATAGTGCCGGTATCCGACGAAGGGCGCAAGAGATGCGGCTGGCCGAACTCAGCGAACGCAGCGGGGTGTCCACCGCGACGATCAAGTACTACCTGCGCGAAGGCCTGTTGGCCCCCGGCCGCCAGATCAACGCGACGACCGCGGAGTACGACGAGGAGCATCTACGGCGGCTGCGGCTGGTGCGCGCGATGATCCAGGTGGGCCGCCTCCCGGTGGCGACGGTCCGCGAGGTCCTCGGGCACGTCGACGACGACTCGCTGGGCCCCACGATCCGGCTCGGCGCGGCCCTGTGGGCGTTGCCGCAGGTCCCGGAGCCGGACACGGAGGACGAGTACGTACAGGCGGCGCACCGGGAGGTCGGTGCACTCCTGGACCGGCTCGGCTGGGAGAACGCCAAGCAGCTCACGACCATCTCCCCCGCGTACCGCTCACTGGTGACGGCACTGGCCGCGTTCCGCCGGCTCGGCTACGACTGGGGCGCCGAACAGCTCACGCCGTACGCCGAGTTGATGCACCGGACGGCGGTCCTGGACCTGGACAATCTGGAGGCGCTTCCGTCGGGGACGGAGCGGGTCGAGTTCGCGGTCCTCGGGGCGATCCTCAACGAACCGGCCCTCCAGGCGCTGCACCGACTGGCCCAGGAAGAGGAGTCGGCCCGCAGGTACGGCTTCGAGTGACCCCGGACGCAGCGAAGACCCTCCGCCTGAGCGGAGGGCCTTCGTCTCGTACCCCCGACCGGATTCGAACCGGCGCTACCGCCTTGAGAGGGCGGCGTGCTAGGCCGCTACACAACGGGGGCGAGGAGCCTGAGGTGCTTGATACCAACCACCGCAGGTCCGAGCTGGTCTACCTGGACTCGAACCAAGACTAACTGAACCAGAATCAGTCGTGCTGCCAATTACACCATAGACCAATGTGGTTTAGACCAGTGCGTACCCCCGACCGGATTCGAACCGGCGCTACCGCCTTGAGAGGGCGGCGTGCTAGGCCGCTACACAACGGGGGCCCTAGCGATCCTGCATGAGAGTCAGCGGGTGCGACCCTGACTGACCCTCCGGGAAGGATCTGTACCCCCGACCGGATTCGAACCGGCGCTACTGCCTTGAGAGGGCAGCGTGCTAGGCCGCTACACAACGGGGGCTTCGCGGAGTTGATCTCCGCTTGCAGATACTGTGTTCAATTCAAAGCATCTGCGAGCTGGCCTACCTGGACTCGAACCAAGACTAACTGAACCAGAATCAGTCGTGCTGCCAATTACACCATAGGCCACCGGAACGCAAGCCCCTGAGGGGTTCTTGTTCTAGTTCTGCTCCTCCGGTTCCCGGCCTTTCGGCCCGCTCCCCGGCGGCGCAGGAAGAACATTACCCGAAGGTGGACGGGGCTCCAAAACGGGTATCCGCGCCGAGGATCGTGGGGAGTTCGGCGAGGGAAGCGATGCGGTGGGTGCCGTCGGGGGCCTCGACGGTCGCGTACGGGCCCTCGCGGGCGATCCACACCGAGAGCAGTCCGGCGTCGGCTGCGCCCCGCCCGTCGATCTCCGGGTGGTCGCCGACGTACGCCACCTGGTGCGGGTCCAGTTCCAGGGCGTCGCAGGCCGCGAGGAAGGCGCCCGCCTCGGGCTTGGAGACGCCCAGTTCGGCGGCGCACAGGATGACCTCGAAGCGGTCGTGGACGCCGAGGACGCGGAGCTTGTGGTCCTGCACGTGGATGCTGGAGTTGGACAGCACCGCGTGCCGGTGGCTGGCGGCGAGGGCGTCCAGGGCGGGCAGGACGTCCGGGAAGAGGGCCCAGGCGGTCTCGTAGTGAGCGATGTAACGCCGGAACCAGGCGTCGGCCTCGGCGTCGGTCAGCTCCTCGCCCAGGAAGACCCGGACCCGGTCCCGCCGCTGCCCCTGGAAGTCGACCTCCCCCGCCGAGAAGCGCGCCCACTGGGCGTCGGTGATCGCCCGCCACCGCGCGATGGCCTGCTCGACGCTCTCGTACGCCTCCAGCAGCCCCTCGGTGCTCAGATGCAGCCCCATCCCCACGCGGTCGGCCCCCGTGTAGTCGAAGAGGGTGTCGTCGACGTCCCAGACCACGGCCCGAATGCTCATGTGCCGACGGTAGCCTGCGGCGGGCGCCGGCACACCGGGGCCGTGGACGGCGAAGGGGCGGCGACCGGATGTCCCGGTCGCCGCCCCTCACGCGTGCGTGCGTTACGCCTGGGCCAGCTTCTCCAGCGCCGCGTCGATGCGGGCCAGCGTCTTCTCCTTGCCCAGGACCTCCAGGGACTCGAAGAGGGGCAGGCCGACCGTGCGGCCGGTGACGGCCACGCGGACCGGGGCCTGGGCCTTGCCGAGCTTGAGGCCGTGGGCCTCGCCGGCCGCCAGGACGGCCTCCTTGAGGGACTCCGGGGAGGCCCAGTCGGCGGACTCCAGCTTCTCGCGGGCGGTCCTCAGCAGCGCGTCGCTGCCCTCCTTCATCGCCTTCGCCCACGACGCCTCGTCGAAGACCGGCTCGGGAAGGAAGAGGAAGTCGACGTTGTCGGTGATCTCCGAGAGGACCTTGAGGCGGGTCTGGGCGTGCGGGGCGATCGCCTGCCACTTCGTCTCGTCGAAGTCCTCCGGCGCCCAGGGCGCGAAGGGGGCCTTCAGCCAGGGTGCGCAGCGCTCAGTGAAGTCCTTCACGTCCAGCATCCGGATGTGGTCGGCGTTGATCGCCTCGCACTTCTTCAGGTCGAAGCGCGCCGGGTTGGGGTTCACGTCCGCGATGTCGAAGGCCGCGACCAGCTCTTCGGTGGTGAAGACGTCCTTGTCGGCCGAGAGCGACCAGCCCAGCAGGGACAGGTAGTTGAGCAGTCCCTCGGGCAGGAAGCCCCGCTCGCGGTAGAGGTTGAGCGAGGCCTGCGGGTCACGCTTGGAGAGCTTCTTGTTGCCCTCGCCCATGACGTACGGGAGATGACCGAAGGCGGGCACCGACTTCGCGACACCCAGCTCGATCAGCGCCTTGTACAGGGCGATCTGGCGCGGGGTGGAGGAGAGCAGGTCCTCGCCGCGCAGGACGTGGGTGATCTCCATCAGGGCGTCGTCCACCGGGTTCACGAGCGTGTAGAGCGGGGCTCCGTTGGCTCGTACGATCCCGTAGTCCGGGACGTTCTCCGGGGTGAAGGTCAGCTCGCCGCGGACCAGGTCGTTGAAGGTGATCGTCTCATCGGGCATGCGGAAGCGGACGATCGGGGTGCGGCCCTGGGCCCGGTACTCCGCGACCTGCTCCTCGGTGAGGGCGCGGCAGTGGCCGTCGTAGCCGGACGGCTTGCCGGCGGCGCGGGCGGCCTCGCGGCGGGTGTCCAGTTCCTCCTGGGAGCAGTAGCAGTAGTACGCGTGACCGGCATCCAGGAGCTTGGCGGCGACGTCCTTGTAGAGGTCCATCCGCTGCGACTGGCGGTACGGCGCGTGCGGGCCGCCGACCTCGGGGCCCTCGTCCCAGTCGAAGCCCAGCCAGCGCATCGAGTCGAGCAGCTGGTTGTAGGACTCCTCGGAGTCGCGGGCCGCGTCGGTGTCCTCGATGCGGAAGACGAGCGTGCCCTGGTGGTGCCGGGCGAAGGCCCAGTTGAACAGGGCGGTGCGGACCAGGCCCACGTGGGGGTTACCGGTGGGCGAGGGGCAGAAACGTACGCGGACGGGTGCGCTAGCCACGCTTGACAACCTTGTTGGTGAGAGTGCCGATGCCTTCGATGGTGACGGCGACCTCGTCGCCGACGGTGAGCGGCCCGACGCCTGCCGGGGTGCCCGTGAGGATCACGTCGCCGGGGAGCAGCGTCATGGCCTCGGAGATGTTGACGATCAGGTCCTCGATGGAGTGGATCATCTCGCTGGTGCGGCCGAGTTGGCGCTGCTCGCCGTTGACGGTGAGCTGGATCGTCAGGTCGGCGGCCGTCTCCAGGTCCAGGCCGGTCTCCACCCAGGGGCCCAGCGGGCAGGAGGTGTCGAAGCCCTTGGCCCGCGCCCACTGCTTCTCGCGCTTCTGGACGTCACGGGCGGTGATGTCGTTGGCGCAGGTGTAGCCGAAGATCACGTCCTTGACGCGCTCACGGGGGACCTCGCGGCACAGACGGCCGATGACGACGGCCAGTTCGGCCTCGTGGTGCACGTCGGCGGAGAAGGAGGGGTACTGGATCTCGTCGCCGGAGCCGATCACCGAGGTGGACGGCTTGAAGAAGGCGAACGGGACGTCCGGGACCTCGTTGCCCAGTTCCTTGGCGTGGTCGGCGTAGTTACGGCCGTACGCCACGACCTTGTTGGGGAGCACCGGGGGCAGCAGCCGCACCTTGCTCAGCGGGACCTTCGTACCGGAGAGCTCGAAGTCCGCGAACGGGATGCCCTTGACGATGTCGAGGACGAGTTCGTCCGGCTTGTCGCCCTCGACCGCGCCGAAGGCGACGTTCCCGTCGATGGAGAATCTGGCGATGCGCACGGGATCTGGGCGCCCCTCACTGAGAACTGTGCGTGCGTGGGCCGGCTGGTGGGTGCGACAGCCGACGCTGGACGCTCCAGGCTAACCGGTCCGGGCTCTTCGCCGTCGGGCGGCGGGGCGGGTGTCCGGGCCGGGCACACCCGTCGCTCCCCGGCCATCCCCCTGGCCAGAAATCGCTTGTCGTGATCGCTTCATCCTCTTTAGGGTGATCTCCGCGAATGCCGCTCAGCGCATTCACAAACGAGGGGATCCCATGAAGTCGAAGCGTAAGGTTCTTTCTCTCGCAATGGCAGTTCCCGCTGCGGCCGCAGCGGTTCTGGGTGTGGCTCCCATGGCGCACGCGGAGGCCAGGGAGAGCTGTCCCACCTGGGCGAACGATTGCGCCGTCTTCTATTACAACAGCGGCCTCTCGGGGTCGCACACCGCTTTCACGGACGACGGCGTCTCCAATCTCGCGGGTTACACGTACCTGTCCTCCGGGAGCGGCAAGGGGCAGACCGTGAAGAACAACGCGGCATCGTTCTGGAACGCGAGCGTCGACCACATCGCCACGGTCTTCTTCAACAGCAACTACGGCGGCGCCTGCGACACGTTCGCCCCGCTGGCCGACACCAACAAGCTCGCCAAGACGTACAACGAGAACGCCTCTTTCGACTTCAACCGGAACGGCACGAACTGCTACAAGTGGAACTGACCCGCCACCTGTAGAGAAACAGCTCACGCAACAGCACACGGCCCCGCGCGGAGCGATCAGCCCTGCGCGGGGATCCGCTGTTTCAGGAAGTCCGAGCCGTACCTTCCCAAGACATCTGGACTCATGAGACGTTTGGCGATCCCCGTCCTGTTCCTCACGCTGCTGGCCGGCTGCACCTCGCCCGAGCCGTCGGCCGAGGGCTCCTCCAGCGCCTCCCCCTCGGCACCGGAGGCCGGTACGAGCCCGTCGTCACCGGGGCGGGAGAGCTACACCTTCCGGCTGCCGCTCGCCGTGTACAGCTACAGCGACGCCGACTACGCGGTGATCCAATCGGCCGAACAGGTCCTCGCCCGTGACTGCATGAAGGACTTCGGGCTCGCCTATCGGCCCGCGAAGAATCCGGCCCCGGCCGAGACACAGGATCGTCGGTACGGATTGACGGACATGGCGAGTGCGAAGCGCTACGGATACCGGATGCCGCCGCAGCAGAGTGCACCGGAGGCGAAACTCACCAAGGACCAGATCAAGGTCCTCTACGGAAACCGGTCCGCCCCGGCGGCTGCGGCGAAGAACGCGGAACTGCGATACCGCGGAAAGAAAGTGCCGGACCAGGGCTGCCTCGGGGCGGCGGTGCTCGGATTCCGCAAGCCCTACGAGGACGAGGCCGGGGCGCAGGTGGCGAGTCGCATTTCGACGGCGAGCTACGAGAATTCGCAGAAGGTTCCGGAAGTCCGGGCGGTCTTCGGGAAATGGTCCTCCTGCATGAAACAGCAGGGGTACGACTACGCCTCCCCCATGGAGGCGATGGCGGCGCCCGCATTCCTTCGGGGAAAGGTGTCGGCCGTCGAGAAGGACACCGCCGAGGCCGACGTGTCGTGCAAGGAGAAGACCGGGCTTCCGGATGTCTGGTTCGCCGCGGAGTCCTCGATCCAGAAGGACATGATCAAGGCCGACATCAAGGCGTTGCGGAAACTGGGCGAGCTTCACGAGCGGAAGCTGCGGGCGGCCCGGAAGATCCTGGCCGGGTCCTGACACGAAGAAGGCTCCCCGGGTCACCGGGGAGCCCCTGCGCGGGCCTCTGGGCCTCGTCGACTACTCTGCGGCTGCGGAGACCGGGATCTCCATCAGGACCGTCCGCCGCGGGTTGGCGGTCTGGGCCGGGAGATCGAGCGTGTGCTCCGGCTGCTCCGGGGTGTGCAGTTCACCGGCGTCCTTGACGTGCACCAGCGTCGTGCGCCGCGGGTTGGCAATGTTGCGGAACATCATCGTCGTCTTCACGGTTGTACTCGACCTCGGATGTGGTGGGTTCGACAGAAGTGTCACTCTTGTAAAGCGTCAGGCTAAGCGCGCCATTCCCCGCAGAAGTCGCGAAGACTCAATGATCGGCATGTGAGTTTGCTCACTGACGTGCGGGTAAAGCGGACAATTGGGAACCTCGACCCACCCCAACGAAACGGACATTGACTCCCTGAAGCCATCATTCCGCTCCTGATCATGGCGACTGGGACACCCTTGACCGTGAGGTGACTCGCGGAGGCATGTCCGTTTTCCACCGGAACGCTGTCCACGCCCGGTGACTCACCCCTAACTTGGTGTCACGTAGGTCACGGTCTGACCCTCGGACCTTGTTGGAGATCCGGCACTGTGCTGGAATTCCACGGACCGCCGCGGGATCGAGCCGGCGCACAGGGGGCGCAGAGAAGCGCCGAGCGGCGGTGAGAAGGGGGAGCCAGCGCCGGTCACTCACGATCACCCGGGGCGCGTATTCAGGGCGCTCCCCACAACGCCGACACCGTGCTCCGCCGTCCTGCGGAGGAGCGCCTGGTCCAGAGGTTGCGACGCTAGTGCAGGGACGTTTCAAGAGGGATGGCAGCGCTTCGGCCGAGCCGGAGCGGCACGGCGGGACTGGCCCCAATGTCGGCAGTTCCTCCCCCCAGCACGCCCAGAACCAGGGCCCGACCCCGTCCGTCGACGGTGCGTCCGGCCCCGGCCGCCTCGGCTCGTCGGCGTCCTCGGGCCCGGCGGCCCCGGCCACACCGACGGTGAAGGGCCCGACCGGCCCGGGATCGCGAATAGCCCTGCGCAACTGGCGTATCTCCACACGCCTGGTGTCGCTGCTCGCGCTCCCCGTGGTGGCGGCCACCTCGCTGGGCGCGCTGCGCATCAACGACTCCATGGACGACATCCAGCAGCTCGACAACATGAAGCTGCTGACGGAGATGACCAAGCAGGCCACCGAACTGGCCGCCGCGCTCCAGGAGGAGCGCGACCAGTCGGCCGGTCCGCTGGCGCACGACTCCACGGCGAGCAACATCACGGTCAAGGGCTACCGGGACAAGACGGACCGGGCCGCGACCAACTTCATCAACGCCGCCGAGGACATCGACACCTCCAGCAAGGACGGCAACCTCCAGGGCGTCCGCGACAGCCTCGTCGGCCTGGTCCGCGACCTGGACACGCTGAACAAGATCCGCAGCGACGCCTACGACACCAAGGGCAACGCCACCCAGACGGTCGAGTCCTACCACCGGCTGATCACCCACCTGCTGGACCTCTCCCAGGACATGGCCGAGGCCACCAGCAACCCGGACATGATCCAGCGCACGCGTGCCCTGGCGGCCTTCTCCTCCGCCAAGGAGTACGCGTCCATCCAGCGCGCGGTCCTCGCCGCGGCCCTGCCGGCCAACAACACCTCCCTCGGCAACCTCACCGAGAACGACCGGCTCTACGCCCAGGGCGCCCTCGACAGCGAGGAGTCCGACCTCAGCAGCTTCCGGAGCATCTACGGCGACGACGACGCCGAAACGCTCCTCAAGCCCATCGAGGACGGCAACTCCACCATCGAGGCCTCCGACCAGTACGCCAGCCGTGCCTTCGGCCGGCCGGAGGGCCTGGCCGACCTGGACCGGCGCTCGTACAAGGACTGGGTCGACGACAGTTCGACCAAGATCCAGCAGATGGGCAACATCGAGCACACGCTGCTCGAGGACATGGAGCAGAAGGCCCGCGAGCTGCGCAGCGCCACCGAGCGCGACGCGATCATCGCCGGTGCGCTGATCCTGATCGTGCTCGGTGTCTCCCTGGTCGGCGCCTTCGTCGTCGCCCGGTCCATGATCCGCTCGCTGCGCCGCCTCCAGGAGACCGCCACCAAGGTCGCCCAGGACCGGCTGCCCGAGCTGGTCAAGCAGCTCTCCGAGTCGGACCCGCAGGACGTCGACACCTCCGTCGAGTCGGTCGGTGTGCACTCCCGGGACGAGATCGGCCGCGTGGCCGCGGCCTTCGACGACGTGCACCGCGAGGCCGTCCGCCTCGCCGCCGAGCAGGCCCTTCTGCGGGGCAACGTCAACGCGATGTTCACCAACCTCTCGCGCCGCTCGCAGGGCCTCATCCAGCGTCAGCTCTCGCTCATCTCCGAACTGGAGTCCCGCGAGGCCGACCCGGACCAGCTGTCCTCGCTCTTCAAGCTCGACCACCTCGCGACCCGCATGCGCCGTAACGGTGAGAACCTCCTCGTCCTCGCGGGTGAGGAGCCCGGCCGTCGCTGGACCCGTCCGGTCCCGCTGGTCGACGTGCTCCGCGCCGCGGCCTCCGAGGTGGAGCAGTACGAGCGCATCGAGCTGGCCGCCGTGCCGACCACCGAAGTGGCCGGCCGCGTGGTCAACGACCTCGTGCACCTGCTCGCCGAGCTGCTGGAGAACGCGACCTCGTTCTCCTCGCCGCAGACCAAGGTCAAGGTCACCGGTCACGCGCTGCCCGACGGCCGCGTGCTGATCGAGATCCACGACACCGGCATCGGCCTCTCCCCCGAGGACCTCGCCGCGATCAACGAGCGGCTCGCCTCGCCGCCCACCGTGGACGTCTCGGTCTCCCGCCGCATGGGCCTGTTCGTGGTCGGTCGTCTGTCGCAGCGGCACGGCATCCGCATTCAGCTGCGCCCGTCCGACTCCGGTGGTACGACCGCGCTGGTCATGCTGCCCGTCGACGTCGCCCAGGGCGGCAAGAAGCCCCAGCCGAAGCCCGGTCAGGGTGCTCCCGCCGCTCCGGCCGCCGCGCAGGCCGCCGCCGGTGTGGCCGCGGCCCGCCGTGGCGGCAACGGTCAGGGCGGCGGCGCCCTCGGCGGTGCGCCCGGTGGTCCGGGCGGCGGTGCCCTCGGTGCCGGTGCCCCCTCGGGTGGGCGCCTCAACGCCGGCCAGGGACCGCGGGCCGCGCTGCCCGGCAGTGGTCAGGGCGGTCGTCCCGGTGCGCCGGGCGGCTCGCGCGGACCGCAGGGTCCGGGTGTCCCCGCGCAGGGCCGGCCAGCTTCGGCGGGTGCCGGGTTCGGCGGTCAGGCGCCGGGTGCCCCGCAGGGCCTGCAGGCCGCGGGCACCGGTGGGCCGGGCCAGGACGCCTTCAACACGCAGAACGCCTTCGGCGGCCAGGACTCGTTCGGCGGACAGAACTCGTTCGGCGGCGGCCAGGACGCCTTCGGCTCCCGGAGCCCCGTACCCCCGCAGGCGCAGGCCCCGAAGGGCGGCCAGGCTCCCGAGCAGGGCCGGCGCCGTCGGCCGCAGCTGCCGGGTCGCGGTGGTCCGCGCGCCGAGCTGCCGGGCGGCAACCAGCCGCGCACGCCCAGCTGGAGCGACGAGAACGCGCAGCCGCCGGTGCCGCGTGCCTCCCTCGACGTCCCGCGCGGCCATGACGAGCAGGACCCGGCGGCCACCTCCCGGATGCCGCGGATCGAGGACCACTCGTCCCCGGCGGCCACCTCGGAGTTCCCCCGTCCGGACTTCGACGCGCCGCAGAACACCGGGCAGTTCCCGCGGCCGGGTGCGAACGGCCCGCAGAACACTGGCCAGTTCCCGCGCCCCGGTGCGAACGGCCCCCAGGACACGGGCGAGTTCCCCCGCCCGGACATGAACTCCCAGCAGAACACGGGCCAGTTCGTCCGCTCGGACGTCTTCGGCACTCCGGCAGGCCAGAACGGCGGCGCGCCGACCGGCCAGTACCCGAGTCCGCAGGCGTACGACAGCGGTTCGACGGGCCAGTTCGCCGTGCCGGGCTTCGACGGCAGCTCCACCGGGCAGCACTCCCTGCCGGGCCGCCAGGACTACGGCGCTCCGCGGCCGCCCGTGCCGCCGCGTCCGCAGCAGCGGCCGGTCCGCCAGGAGCCGGAGGCGCTGCCCCCGGCCTCGGGCCCGGGTGACGGCCGTACCCCGCTGTACGACACGCTGGAGACCAACTGGTTCCACGGCGGCCAGGGTCAGGGACAGCCGGCGGGTGGCAGCAACGGCTCCGCCCCCGCCTCGGCCCCGCGGCCTCCGCAGCAGGCTCCGGCACCCCAGAGTTCCGCTGCGGCCCCGCAGCGGCCCACGGCCTCCGCGGCCTGGCGTTCCTCGCCCAACGACGACCTCGTCCGGCAGGCGGAGCGCGTCCGGCAGCCGGCCGCGGGCGGTGTCACCACCTCCGGTCTGCCGCGCCGGGTACCCAGGGCGAACCTCGTCCCGGGTACTGCACAGCAGCAACAGCACCAAACCGGTCCGCAGGTCTCGCGTGCGCCTGACGACGTACGCGGTCGGCTGACCAATCTCCGTCGGGGTATCGCGCAAGGTCGTCAGGTCGGCGGCAACGGCCAGACGGGCAGCTTCCCGAACCCCACTCACCAGCAGGAGCGTTAGTTGAGCCCGATGAGCCAGGCGGCACAGAACCTCAACTGGTTGATCACCAACTTCGTGGACAACACCCCCGGGGTGTCCCACACCGTCGTCGTGTCCGCCGACGGCCTCCTGCTGGCGATGTCCGAGGGTTTCCCGCGCGACCGTGCCGACCAGCTGGCGGCCGTCGCGTCCGGACTCACCTCGCTGACCGCGGGTGCCTCACGGATCTTCGAGGGCGGCAGCGTGGCCCAGACCGTCGTGGAGATGGAGCGGGGATTCCTCTTCCTCATGTCCGTCTCGGACGGTTCCTCGCTCGCGGTCCTCGCCCACCCCGAGTGCGACATCGGTCTCGTCGGATACGAGATGGCGTTGCTGGTCGACCGCGCGGGCGCCGTGCTCACGCCCGATCTGCGAGCCGAGCTGCAAGGCAGTCTGCTCCACTGACCCTCACCGGCACCACCCGCCTCACCAAATAACCGTCCGGCCGCCACAATCCCCCCACCGGCCCCTCAGACGGCTTGCCCGACCGACTTGCTGTCCCGCCCGGAGGATTCATGACCCCGCCCACCGCCTCTCATGATCCGTACGCGGAGCCGTACGAGGATGAGGGCGACCAGCCGCTGGTACGTCCGTACGCGATGACCGGCGGCCGGACCAGGCCGCGCTACCAGCTCGCCATCGAGGCCCTGATCAGCACGACGGCCGACCCGGCGGCGCTGATGGGGCTCCTCCCCGAGCACCAGCGCATCTGCCACCTGTGCCGCGAGGTGAAGTCGGTCGCCGAGGTCTCGGCGCTGCTCGCCATGCCGCTCGGTGTGGCTCGGATCCTCGTCGCGGACCTCGCCGAGGCCGGCCTGGTGGCCATCCACCAGCCGGGCGGCGACGAGAACAACGGCGGCGCGCCCGATGTGACGCTGCTCGAAAGGGTGCTCAGTGGACTTCGCAAGCTCTGACGCGGGGCGGGCCACCACCTCCGCGAAGATCGTGGTCGCGGGTGGCTTCGGCGTGGGCAAGACCACGTTCGTGGGAGCGGTCTCCGAGATCAACCCGCTGCGTACCGAGGCCGTGATGACGTCCGCGAGCGCGGGCATCGACGACCTCACCCACACCGGGGACAAGACGACCACCACGGTCGCCATGGACTTCGGCCGCATCACGCTCGACCAGGACCTGATCCTGTACCTCTTCGGTACGCCCGGTCAGGACCGCTTCTGGTTCATGTGGGACGACCTGGTCCGCGGTGCCATCGGCGCGGTGGTCCTGGTGGACACCCGCCGGCTCGCCGACTGCTTCCCCGCGGTCGACTACTTCGAGAACAGCGGTCTGCCGTTCGTCGTGGCCCTCAACGGCTTCGACGGACACCAGCCGTACGCTCCCGAGGAGGTGCGCGAGGCCCTGCAGATCGGGCCGGACGCCCCGATCATCACGACGGACGCCCGGCACCGGTCGGACGCCAAGAGCGCCCTGATCACCCTGGTCGAGCACGCCCTGATGGCACGTCTGCGGTAACGCCCCCAGGGCATCTCGTCCAGCACTCAAATCAACAGCGTCATACGCCAGTTGTCGTAGATGTACCGGAGCCGGCTGTGGCCTTGGCCACGGCCGGCCCTGGCGTTCATAACGTTTCGGCAGAGGAATCGGGTGGTACGGCCACGCGTGGTTGCCGACCGGTCTCGCTGCGCTCACAACGGCCCCGTCTTTTGACGGGGCTCGTTCTTTATGACCGTTTTATCTGGGGCTTACATCACTCGGAATCCCCGCGTACCACTGTTTGGAGGTGCGCAGGCCGTCGTGCTGGAATGCCTGAACTGCCCAATAGTCAAAGACGTACTCACAGTCGATGACGTACTGGGCTCTGAGAGACTGCGGCACAACGTAGGTGCCGACCCCTCCGAGAGGTTGTTGGTCGAGTGAGGCGAAGCAAGAACGGTCCCGAGCCGTCGGCCCGGGGCAACTTCACCCCGCCGCCGCGCGGAGCGGCGCCCGCCCCTGTGTCCGGTCCGGAACCGACGGCCGCGCCGCCGTCGAGCGGCGGCCGTTTCTCCCCGCGCAACTGGCGGGTGCCGACCCGGCTGAACGCGATCCTGCTCATACCCGTGATCGTCGGCCTCGTCATGGGCGGCTTCCAGGTCAAGAGCTCGATCGACACCTGGCGGGAGGCCGAGGACGCGGAGAACACCGCCCGCCTCGTGCGCGCCTCCCTGAGCTACGCCGACGCCCTCTACAACGAGCGCGACAGCACCGCCGCCCCGCTGCTGAGCGGCCAGGGCCAGGACAACGCCACGGTCGTCGCCGCCCGCAAGAAGACCGACGAGGCCGCCGACGCCTTCGACGCGGCCGCCCAGAACATGCCGCAGAAGGCGGGCCTCGAGCGCCGCCTGAAGCTGTTCCGGGACGGCGAGGGAGCGCTCCAGACGCTGCGCGCGGGCGCCTACACCTCCTCCAAGCTCACCGGGGTGAAGACCGAGGAGGGCTACACCCAGGTCGCCCACCCGCTGACGGAGTTCGCCAACGAGCTCGGTCTCGGCACCGGAAACATCACCAGCTACGGCCGTACGGTCTACGCGATCGAGCTCACCAAGGCGGCCCTGTCGCTCCAGCGCTCCATCGGCATGCACCTGCTGATCAAGCCCGGCCCCGGGCTGAGCAGCTTCGCCAGCCAGAAGGTCGCCCTGTCCTCGTACGCGTACCTGGAGGGCATCGCCGTCGAGGAGTACGTCGGCGGTGGCACCGAGGCCGACGCGGCCAAGCTTGAAGCGGCCAAGAAGCAGATCCAGACGGAGGGCACGGCGCTGGCCAAGGAGGCCGCCGCCAAGAACCCGAACTACGTTCCGCCGCCGTCCAACCCCGTGGACATGGTCTCCAGCCTCGCCCAGCTGCCGTCGATGGACCAGAGCGCCCGTGAGTCGCTCGCCAAGGACGGCATCACCGCCGAGAACTGGTGGGCGGTCAACACCCTCAAGTACAACGCGTACCGGCAGATCGAGACCGACCTGGCCGACACCGCGGTGGACGAGGCCGCGAGCATCGCCGACGCCGCCAAGCGGGACGCCTTCATCGTGGGTGCCGCCGTCGTGGTCGCCCTGCTGCTCGCCTTCATCCTGGCCGGCGCGGTCGCCCGCCAGATGTCCCGCTCGATGCGCCAGCTGCGCAACGCCGCCTTCGGCATCGCCGAGCAGCGCCTGCCGATGCTGGTCGACCAGCTCTCCCGCACCGACCCGGGCCGGGTCGACACCCGGGTCGCGCCGATCCCGATCAACACCAAGGACGAGATCGGCGAGGTGGCCCGCGCCTTCGACCAGGTCCACCGCGAGGCCGTACGACTCGCCTCCGAGCAGGCCCTGCTGCGGGGCAACATCAACGCGATCTTCACCAACCTGTCGCGGCGCAACCAGTCGCTGATCGAGGGCCAGCTGACCCTGATCACCGACCTGGAGAACAACGAGGCCGACCCGGACCAGCTGGAGAACCTCTTCCGCCTGGACCACCTCGCGACCCGTATGCGCCGCAACGGCGAGAACCTCCTGGTCCTCGCCGGCGAGGA
The DNA here is from genome assembly GCF_042669125.1 of Streptomyces sp. NPDC057253. Classification (NCBI taxonomy): domain Bacteria; kingdom Bacillati; phylum Actinomycetota; class Actinomycetes; order Kitasatosporales; family Streptomycetaceae; genus Streptomyces; species Streptomyces sp. NPDC057253. Next base: position 19,278 of record NZ_JBHUXV010000065.1, read on the forward strand.
GCCCGGCCGCCGCTGGGACCAGCCGGTCCCGCTGGTCGACGTGCTGCGTGCCGCCTCCTCCGAGGTGGAGCAGTACGAGCGCATCGAGCTGTCCGGCGTCCCGGAGGCCGAGATCCACGGCCGCGCGGTCACCGACCTCGTGCACCTGCTCGCCGAGCTGCTGGAGAACGCCACCACGTTCTCCTCCCCGCAGACCAAGGTCCGCGTCACCGCGACCCGCCTCCCCGACGGCCGCATCATGATCGAGATCCACGACAAGGGCATCGGCCTGACCGCCGAGGACTTCGCGGACATCAACCACAAGCTGGCCAACCCGCCGACCGTGGACGCCGCGATCTCCCAGCGCATGGGTCTGTTCGTGGTCGGCCGGCTGTCCGACCGGCACGGCATCCGGGTCCAGCTGCGCCCCTCGGGCGAGCAGGCCGGCACCACCTCGCTGGTCATGCTGCCCGACGCGATCACCCACGGCGGTGGCGGCGAGCAGCAGCCGGCCGCCGACGAGTTCACCGTCTCGCAGATCATCCCGGAGCAGCAGTTCCAGGGCGAGAACTTCAACAACGGTCTGCCGATGCGTACGGCCGCGGAACTCGGCTTCGACGACAGCCGCTACTCCGAGGTCCCGGACGACATACGCGAACTGGACCCGGTCGGCCGCTCCCTGATGCGTGAGGAGCGCCGCGCGGCCCTGGAGGCCCAGAACCACGACCAGCCGGCCGCCCTGCAGGGCCCGGACCCGTCGTACACCGAGGCGTTCGACGGCCCGCAGAGCGCCCAGCAGACCGGTTACGACAGCAGCAGGAACGGCTTCCCGGAGCAGCAGCCCGCCGGGTACGACGAGCAGACGTCGTACGAGGAGGCGCAGCAGGCTCCGTACGAGGAGCAGCGGCAGACGTCGTACGAGGAGCCGAAGCGCCCGGCGTACGACGAGCCGTACTTCGCGCAGAACGGCGGCCTGCCGCAGAACGACCTGTTCTCCACCAACGGCGGCTACCCCGAGCCCGCGTATGCGGAGCCGGTCCAGGAGGAGCCCGCGGCGGTGCACGCGGCCGCCCCGGAGACCTTCTCGGGCTTCGAGGAGCGCCGCTACCAGGATGACTGGCCGCAGCCGGACGGTTACCGGGGCGGTTACGCGGACCAGTACGCTCCGGAAACGGAATCTGTGCAGGCCGCTGACGTGAGTGAGCGCGACCGCGTAGGCTTCGACCGTCCGGGGCCGGCCCCCGCCACCGTGGGTCACGAGCTGACCGACGCCGGGCTCCCCCGCCGTGGCTCCACCGGGAGCAGCGCGAACGGCTCGAACGGTACGCGGCACGCGAACCAGGAGTCGGCGGCCTCCGCGCCGGAGAGCAACGGCGGCGGCGACATCTGGCGCTCGGCCAACGACGCGCGGTGGCAGCAGGCCTCCCAGCTCCGGAAGCCCAAGGCGGGCGGGGTCACCTCCTCCGGTCTGCCGCGGCGGGTACCCAAGGCCAACCTGGTCGAGGGAGCCGCCGAATCCACCCCGCAGGGGGGCCCATCGGTCTCCCGCGCCCCCGAGGACGTCCGGGGCAGGCTGAGCAACCTGCGTCGCGGAGTCCAGCGGGGCCGCAACGCAGGCAGTGAAACGAACGGTCAGGGCTTCGGTTCTGACAGCACCTACAACCAGGAGCGTTAGTGTGAGCCCGATGAGCCAGGCGGCGCAGAACCTGAACTGGTTGATCACCAACTTCGTGGACAACACCCCGGGGGTGTCCCACACGGTGGTGGTCTCCGCCGACGGACTCCTTCTGGCGATGTCCGAAGGCTTTCCGCGCGACCGAGCCGACCAGCTTGCGGCCGTGGCCTCCGGTCTGACCTCGCTGACCGCGGGTGCCTCGCGCATCTTCGAGGGCGGCAGCGTGAACCAGACCGTTGTGGAGATGGAGCGGGGATTCCTGTTCATCATGTCCATCTCCGACGGTTCCTCGCTCGCGGTTCTCGCACATCCCGAGGCGGACATCGGCCTCATCGGGTACGAGATGGCTCTTCTGGTGGACCGTGCCGGAACGGTCCTGACGCCCGATCTGCGTGCGGAGCTCCAGGGCAGCCTGCTCAACTGACAGACAGACGGTGCGTTTTGGCGTCCCGGGGCCGTAAGGTTTCGGGACGCGGCTCCACAGTGATGGGTGCCCGGCGCAGTCGGAGGAGGAGAGAAAGTGGCAACACCCCCAGGCGGTTCATCTGGCAATTGGTCGTACGGACCTGGCCAGGGTCCGAACGACGGCCAGAACCCGAACCGTTACAACTTCCCCTCCGCACCCAGCCATCGGCAGCAGCCGTACGCGCCCCAGGGCCCCGGTCCGTCGCCGTACGACCAGCCGCCGACCCCGCGCATCCAGCCCGTGCAGCCGCAGCGACGCTCTGAGCCGGCGCCCGCGGGGGCGTCGAACAACCCCTTGGTGCGTCCGTACGCCATGACCGGCGGCCGGACCCGCCCGCGCTACCAGCTCGCCATCGAGGCGCTGGTGCACACCACCGCGCAGCCGCACCAGATGCAGGGCCAGTTGCCCGAGCATCAGCGGATCTGCAACCTCTGCCGGGAAATCAAGTCGGTGGCGGAAATCTCCGCGCTCCTGACGATCCCTCTCGGCGTGGCCAGGATCCTCGTCGCCGACTTGGCGGAGGCGGGCCTGGTCGCCATCCATCAGCCCGGCGGCGACGAGAACGCCGGCGGCCAGCCAGACGTGACACTGCTCGAAAGGGTGCTCAGTGGACTTCGCAAGCTCTAGCGGCGGTCCTTCCCGCTCCACCACCTCGGCGAAGATCGTGGTGGCGGGTGGCTTCGGCGTGGGCAAGACCACGTTCGTCGGGGCCGTTTCGGAGATCAACCCGCTGCGCACAGAGGCCGTGATGACGTCCGCGTCGGCCGGCATCGACGACCTCACCCACACCGGGGACAAGACGACCACCACGGTCGCGATGGACTTCGGCCGTATCACCCTGGACCAGGACCTGATCCTGTACCTCTTCGGTACGCCCGGTCAGGACCGCTTCTGGTTCATGTGGGACGACCTGGTCCGCGGTGCCATCGGCGCGATCGTCCTCGTGGACACCCGCCGCCTCGCCGACTGCTTCCCGGCCGTCGACTACTTCGAGAACTCCGGGCTCCCCTTCGTGATCGCCCTGAACGGGTTCGACGGGAACCAGCCGTACAACCCGGACGAGGTGCGGGAGGCTCTGCAGATCGGTCCGGACACGCCGATCATCACGACGGACGCGCGGCATCGGGCGGACGCGAAGTCGGCTCTTATCACGCTCGTGGAGCACGCGCTGATGGCCCGTCTGCGGTAGCGGACGCGACAGCTTCCAGGGGCCCTTTCCATACGGAGAGGGCCCCTTTGTCGCACCTCGCTGCCACACTGAAATCCTTCAGGAGTCGGGGACGACGGGGGCGCGCATGAGCGTCGAATTGGCTGCGTTACGGCTGGGGCAGACAGTCGCGACGAGTGCGGTACGACTGTGGTTGGGCGGCCGCAGAAGCGAGCAGGAACGCCAGGCTGGGATGTCCGAGCTCGTGCGGCTCCGCATCCCGGGACTGCGCCCTCAACGCAGTGTGGAGCGGCAGTTCGAGGAAATCGCGGACGCGGTGGCGGCCCGTCTGGAGCCCCTGCTGGCGCACGAATTCCAGGGGCTGGCCGAGAACGAACGGCTAGCAGCCGCGCACGGCGTCATGGACACCTTCCGCAACGCGGATCTGTCGGACGAGTCGGTGCTCGGATCGGACGCCGACGCGGCGGAGCTGGCTCGTCGGATCCGTCGTGAGGCACCGCAGCCGTTCGGCCTGGCCGAAGCTGCCCAGCGCTACTACGACCTGTTGTTCTCAGAGTGCTGCGACTGCTACGTACGTGTTCTGCGCCGCCTGCCGGTCTACTCCGAGCGCGCGCTGACCGAGTTGCTCGGCCGCACGACCTCCCTGGGCACCGAGCTGACCCGGGTGCTGGAGCGATTACCGACCCGGTCACTGTACGCACCCGAGGGCACGGACGAGGACACCGCGTTTCTGCGCGAGTACCTGGAACTGGTGAGCCGCTCGCTGGACGAGGTCGAGCTGTTCCGGCTCGCCTCCGAACAGGTGACACGGGCGAAGCTGTCGGTGGCGTACGTGAGCATGCGGGCCACGTCGGACGACGGACGGCGGCGCAGGGCAGCCGGGGGCCGCCCACCACTGCGACGCGGGCTGCGCGCCTGGGAGGAGTCCGAGGGCACCGGGACCCGTGTGGAGAAGGCCCTCGGGGGCGCCTCCCGGGTCCTGTTGCGCGGCGAGGCCGGGTCCGGCAAGACCACCCTGATGCAGTGGCTGGCAGTGATGGCGGCGCGCAGCGCCTTCCGGGGGCCGCTGAGGGAGTGGAACCGACTCATCCCGGTCCTGGTGAAGTTGCGTCGGTACGCCGGACGGGGACTGCCGTTGCCCGAGGCATTGCTGGACGGGGTGGCGGGCCCGCTCACCGGACACATGCCCAAAGGGTGGATGGACCGGATGCTGCGGGACGGCAGGGTGTTGCTCCTGGTCGATGGAGTGGACGAACTGCTGGCCGTCGAGCGCGGTACGGTCCGCGACTGGCTTCGCCGGCTGTTGCACGCGTACCCCGACGTGCGCGTGGTCGTCACCTCGCGCCCTGCGGCCGCACGGGTGGACTGGCTGCGCACCGAGGGCTTCACGGTCTACCAGCTGGAGCGGATGGCCCCGGCCGACCTCACCGCGTTCGTCCGGCAGTGGCACGCGGCGGTACGTGAGCAGGGAGACGAGCTCCCCTGCTCCGTCGAGGAGCTCCCCCAGTACGAACGCTCGCTTCTGACGAGCCTGCAGGACAGACCGCACCTCCAGTCCCTGGCGACCAATCCCCTGCTGGCCGCGCTGATCTGCGCCCTGCACCTGAGCAAGGGCCAGCAGCTGCCGCGCAACCGCATGGAGCTGTACAAGATCGCGTTGGAGACGCTGGTCCAGCACCGGGACGCGGAGCGGCGGGTGCCCACAGCCGAGGCCGGTCCGCTCACCCTGCCGGACAAGCTGTGCGTGCTGCGCGATCTGGCCTGGCGGCTGTCCGACAACAATCGCACGGAGATCCCGACCGCCCAGGCCCGTCGGTTCGTGACCTCCCGGATGACGTCGATGCGGCATCTGGACGGGGTCGACAGGGCAGCCGTCCTGGACCATCTGGTGGCCAGGTCGGGGGTGCTGCGCTCGCCCGTGGAAGGCCGGGTCGACTTCGTGCACCGGACCTTCCAGGAGTACCTCGCCGCGCAGGACGCCGCCGACGAGGACAACATGGGCAACCTCGTCGAGCGGGCCCACCTCGATCTGTGGCACGAGACGATCATCATGGCGGCGGGGCACGCGAACCTGCGTCAGCGGCAGGAGCTCGTCCAGGGCATCCTGGACCGGGCCGACGTCGAGCACCGGTACACCCGGCGCCTGCGCCTGCTGGCCGCTGCCTGTCTCGAGACGATGAGCACCGTGCCGGACGACCTGGCACGTCGCCTGGACGCCGCCCTGGACGCCCTGGTGCCGCCCCGGCGAAGCTCCGAGGCCGGGTCGCTCGCCTCGGTCGGGCCCGCGCTGGTGCGTCGGCTGCCCGACACCCTGGACGGCCTGTCGGAGCGGGCGGCGCGTACGACCGTGCGGACCGCTGCCCTGGTCGGCGGCGAGGCGGCGCTCGGCCTGCTGGCCGGGTACGCGGACGGTGCGAACGAGGACGTGCAGAAGGAACTCGTCGACGTCTGGGAGTACTTCGACCCGGACGAGTACGCGGCACGGGTGCTGCTCCGGCTCCCCCTGGAGGAGCTGCTCCTGCAGGTGACACACCCGGCCCAGTGGCCCGCGGTGCTGCGGCTGAAGGAGGCCCGACGGGTGTGGCTCGACTACGAGTTCAGCGACGGGCTGGCCGCCACCTCGGCATTGGGGGAACTGGACTGGCTGTGGGTTCCGCGGCTGCTCGGGGACAACGACCTCTCCCCGTTGGGTCGACGGCCGGGGCTGCGCAATCTGGTCGTGGGCGGTGGCGAGCATCTCCCGCTTCTGGACTTCGGGCCGCTGCACGGTCTGGCTTCGCTGCACAACCTGCAGCTCCAGGACTGGGCGTCCGTGCCACCACTCGAAACCCTCCCGATGCCGGCCGGTCTGGTGGGGCTGGGGCTCGGCAGGCTGGACGAGGACACCGATCTGGGACCGCTGCTGGAGCGGACGAACTGGACGTCCCTGGCGCTCCAGAGCGGCGGCACCCCGCGAGGTCTGTCCGGACTGGCGTGCCTGACCCAGCTGACGCATCTGACGCTGTACCACTTCGATCTCCGCACGTGGTTGCCCACGTTGGAGAGCCCGCCGCCCCGGCTGAGCGTGCTGAATCTGTTCAACTGCCGACTGCCCAGTGACCTGGGGCCGATCGGTGCTCTGGATCGACTGCGGCGGCTGGACCTGCGTGCCTGCCACACGGACGACGACCAACCGCTGGAGCTGTCGCCCCTGGCCCGTGGCCCGCAGCAGACGCGGCTGACCGTGACAGTCGACTCAAGTGTTCGTCCGCCGACCGCCCCGGTCCCCGGCGTCCGGGTGAGACGTCGTTGAACGGCGAAGGCCCCGCACTCCCTTCCGGGAGCAACGGGGCCAGGCGAGCGGTGGGGCTCAGTGCCAGCTGTGCGGGGCCCTGAAGCCGCCCTCGCGCTCCAGGCGGCGCCAGCGGGCCTTGGGGCGGCCGGGGTGGGACGGGGTCTCGGAGGGCCGGGCTGCGGCGCGGGCCAGGAGGATCGCCGTGATGGCGGCGACTTCCTCGGGCTCGGCGTGGCCCTTCTCGACGCGGATGTCAGGGGTGTTCATAGGTCACAGTCTCCGTGAGAGAGGTTTCCGCGAGAGTGACGCGGAGGGTCCGCCGGGTTACTGCGGGGGGTTGCCGTGCTTGCGGGAGGGCAGGTCTGCGTGCTTGGACTGGAGCATGGCGAGGGACTTGATCAGGACCTCGCGGGTCTCCGCGGGGTCGATGACGTCGTCGACCAGGCCGCGCTCGGCCGCGTAGTACGGGTGCATGAGCTCGGACTTGTACTCCTTGACCATGCGGGCCCGCATCGCCTCGGAGTCCTCCGCCTCCGCGATCTGGCGGCGGAAGATGACGTTCGCGGCACCCTCGGCGCCCATCACGGCGATCTCGTTGGTGGGCCAGGCGTAGGTGAGGTCGGCGCCGATGGACTGGCTGTCCATGACGATGTAGGCCCCGCCGTAGGCCTTGCGCAGGATCAGGGAGATCCGCGGCACGGTGGCGTTGCAGTAGGCGTAGAGCAGCTTGGCGCCGTGCCGGATGATGCCGCCGTGCTCCTGGTCGACGCCCGGCAGGAAGCCCGGGACGTCCAGGAAGGTGACGATCGGGATGTTGAAGGCGTCGCACATCTGGACGAAGCGCGCGGCCTTCTCCGACGCCTCGATGTCCAGCACACCGGCGAGGGTGGAGGGCTGGTTCGCGACGATGCCGACGACCTGGCCGTCCAGGCGGGCCAGCGCGCAGATGATGTTGCGGGCCCAGCGCTCGTGGACCTCCAGGTAGTCGCCGTCGTCGACGATCTCCTCGATGACCTTGGCCATGTCGTAGGGCCGGTTGCCGTCCGCCGGCACCAGGTCCAGCAGGACGTCACCGCGCCGGTCGGCCGCGTCGGAGGACTCCACCCGCGGCGGGTTCTCCCGGTTGTTCTGCGGGAGCATCGACAGCAGGTAGCGCACCTCGGCGAGGCAGGTCTCCTCGTCGTCGTAGGCGAAGTGGCAGACCCCGGAGGTCTCGGCGTGCACGTCGGCGCCGCCGAGACCGTTCTGGGTGATCTCCTCGCCGGTGACCGCCTTGACGACGTCCGGGCCGGTGATGAACATCTGCGAGGTCTCGCGGACCATGAACACGAAGTCGGTGAGGGCGGGGCTGTAGGCCGCGCCGCCCGCGCACGGGCCCAGCATCACCGAGATCTGCGGGATGACCCCGGAGGCCTTGGTGTTGCGCTGGAAGATGCCGCCGTACCCCGCGAGGGCGCTCACGCCCTCCTGGATCCGGGCGCCCGCGCCGTCGTTCAGGGAGACCAGCGGGGCACCGGCCGCGATGGCCATGTCCATGATCTTGTGGATCTTGGTGGCGTGGGCCTCGCCCAGCGCGCCGCCGAAGATGCGGAAGTCATGGGCGTAGACGAAGACCGTACGGCCCTCCACCGTGCCCCAGCCGGTGATCACACCGTCGGTGTACGGCTTCTTGGCCTCCAGGCCGAACCCGGTCGCCCGGTGCCGGCGCAGCTGCTCGACCTCCTGGAAGGAACCCGGGTCGAGGAGCAGCTCGATGCGCTCCCGTGCGGTCAGCTTGCCCTTGGCGTGCTGCGCCTCGGTCGCCTTCTCGCTGGGGCCGGCCAGGGCCGTCGCACGGATCTCGTGCAGCTCCGCCACTCGCCCGCGCGCGTCCGTCGGCTCGCCCGTCGACTCACTCGGCGCCTCATCCAAAACGGTCATGTAGCGACCTTACGAAGACCCGCAAGGAAAGCGAGCCGTCGACTCCGTACAGTCTCCGGCCCGTTTTCCTGGTGCCACTGAACAGAACCCTGGAGCCATGCAGGCCTTCTGACTGCTCAGGGGGCCTCTCGCTTGTAGGGGTCGTACAAAGTCAGGGGGTGAGAGCCACCTCACACACCTGCGTGGCGCATGCCTCCCCCGGAGTGACGCGCAGCCGCAGCAGACGGCCCGTGGCGAGGACCTCGACCGTGTCGTCGGCCCGGATCACCGAGCGCACCGGCCGATTCCAGACGATCTCCAGGGGTTCACCCGTTCGGGTTGGTTCGGCCACGCAGAGCGTAGCCGTACGGCCCCTGCGGCGGACCAGCACGCTCGCCGGGGCCGACGCGGTGAGCGGTCCCGCCGTGCCGCCCTGCCAGAAGTTCGCGGCGGTCAGGCCGAGTCGGTCGACACGGACCGCCTGGCACGCGCTGTCGTTGGCGAGGACCGACAGCCAGTGGCGGTCGGCGGCCCGGGCGGCGACGGCACTGCGGGCCGCTCCGGGCAGCAGGACGTAGGCGTACGTGGCGTCGACGGGGTCGGTGCCGTGGTCGAGCCAGAGGGTCTGCCAGCGCCGGGTGCGGCGTTCGCTCGTACTGCCGGTGTTGATGTCGGACCAGGCGCCGGTGCGGTCCTCCCGCAGGGCGCGCACCCCGTCCGGGACGAGCCAGCCGCCGTGTCCCTCCAGATGCGCCCAGCCCCGCCCCCGTACGAAGGACTGCGTCCCGCCCTCCCCCAGGTTGCGGTTGTCGACGACCGTCTCGACCGGGACCCCGTCCGTGCAGGTGATCCCGGCGCCGAGGCAGATCACCGCGTCCGCGACGCAGAACCACGACTTGCGGGCCTGGAGCGTCGACCCCAGCCCCTTCAGGTGCTGGCCGATCGCCGCGTACTCGCCGTCGGTGGTGCCGCCGACCCAGCGGACGTCGGGCTTGGGCTCGCCCCATTCGCCGCCGGCCCGGTCGGGAAGGCGGCGGGTGGAGACGGTGGTGCCGGGGAGGCGGTACCAGTCGACGGTGGGCCAGTACCAGTCGGTGTACTGGTCGCTCCGCTCCCCCGCCCACCAGGAGAGCATTCCGGCGCCGGTGTGCCAGCCGCGCGGATTCTCGCCGTTGCCGCACTCGTAGGCGGCGATGCGGTCGCTCGCCATGGCGATGTTCGCGACGAATCCCGGGCGGCGGTGGACGGCCCGGTCCATGGCCGCGAAGAGGCGGTGGCCGACGGGTTCGGGCGCGGCCGGGACGGATGAGGCGGCCACCGCGTGCAGACGGGCGAGGTCGGCGACGTCGAACTGGGGGGAGGTCAGGACGGGTGTGACGGTGTCCCGTTCGATCCAGCCCTTCACCAGGCCGTACCAGCGCTGCCGCTGCTCCGGGCTCGCGCCGCCCGCGAGCAGGGTGACGGCCGCGATGATGCCGTGGCCGTGGAAGTGGTCGCCGCGCGGGACGTGCCGGTCGTCGGTCTTCAGGTAGCCCCGGCTGATGGCACGGCCGTTGACGCTGTCCATCACCAGACCGTCGTGGATCAGCGGGGCGTAGGCGTGCTCGACGCTGTCGAGGACGGTGCGCCGGTTCGGGTCGGTCACCTCCCACTCGGAGCCGGCGAGGAGGGTGAGGAGGCGGCCGAGGCCGTCCAGCAGGACCTGGCCGTAGGTGCCGGAGTAGGCGACCCAGGTGTGCTGCACGAAGGACCCGTCGGCGTAGAGGCCGTCGCCCTTCGTGACGTAGGGGAAGACCGGGGAGAGGGCGTCGCGGGCCAGGGCGATCCGGTCGGGGGCCCGGCCGAGGATGCCGCGCAGGGCGACGGAGCGGCACAGGTCGACGCGGTTGGCGCCGGTGGAGGTGCCGGAGTAGTCGGTGAGCATGGTCTCGGGGATGAAGTGGTCCACGGCGGCACAGGCCGCTTCCCGCCGGGCGTCGGTGAGGTGGTCGTGGAGCGCGGCCGTGATGTCCATCAGGAGCCGGGGGCTGCCGATCTGCCATTCCCACCAGTTGCCGTACCGGGTGGTGGAGGGGTTGTAGACGGTGGCCGAGAGATGGTCGAGGCCGCGCAGGACGTCCGCGAGGAGGCCCTCGTCGCCGGTCGAGCCGGTGCCCTGCCGGCAGTGGGCCTGGGTCATGGTCCACAGGCGGCCGTAGCTCTGGGTGATGCCGGCCGGGGGGTCGAAGGGGGCGTCGGGCCACAGGGAGGTGGGGGTCGGGGCCATGGTGGCGCGGAAGCCGCGGGCGAGGTCGCCGGTCTCGGCGAGGCGGCCGGCGTAGGGCTCGGCCGCCGGGTCGTAGCCGGTACCCAGGGCGATGTCGAGCCAGCGTCGGCGGAGGGTGTCGTAGGGGTCGGCTGCGGCGGCGCGGACGGGCGGGGCGGCGGTGGCCAGGAGCGCCGCCGCGAGTAAGACCGCTCTGCGGGTGGGGCGTAGGGGGGCTCTGCGCTGCGGGTTCATAGGAGGGCATCTACCACCGCCGCGGTGGCCCGCCAACACGTCGCCGGATGATGTTGAAAGGCGCGCGGAATAGGTCTACGGTCCTCTGTGTTGAGTGGTTCAAGATTCAACATCCTCACTTCAAGGAGTTCCGTCATGGCGAACACCGACCTGACCGCACTGACCGGCGACTACACGATCGACCCCTCCCACTCCACGATCGGCTTCACCGTCCGGCACGCGATGGTCACCAACGTCAAGGGCAAGTTCGACGAGTTCAGCGGCTCGCTGCACCTGGACGGCAGCGACCCGTCCGCGTCGACGGCCTCCATCGACGTCAAGATGGACAGCATCGACACCGGGTCGCCGGACCGCGACGGACACCTCAAGAGCGCGGACTTCTTCAAGACCGACGAGTTCCCGACCATGACCTTCCGCTCCACCAAGGCGGAGGCGCTGGGCGACGAGGACTACCGCATCACCGGCGACCTGACGATCCTCGGCACCACCAAGCCGCTCACCATCGACCTCGAGTTCAACGGCGCCGCGAAGGACCCCTTCGGCAACGAGCGCGTGGGCTTCGAGGGCAAGGCCGAGATCAAGCGCTCCGAGTGGGGCCTGACCTGGAACGCCGCCCTGGAGACGGGTGGTGTCCTGGTCTCCGACAAGATCAAGCTGCACTTCGACATCTCCGCGATCAAGAACGCGTGACCCGGTCGCCGCGGGATCAGCAGGTACGCCGGTAGGGGAGATCCGGGAGATACGTCTTCCAGGCGGACTCGGGAAGCCCCGAACCGGCGCGCCGGCAGACCTCGGTGATCAGACGGTGCGGGTTCAGCTCGTACCGCTGCACCGGGACGTGGGTGCCGGAGGCGTGGAGCGAGCCGTCGGCGCCGAACGCGAGGGCGCGGATCTCGTCGCCCGGGGTGGGCAGGGCCGTCCCCAGGAGCGTCTGGGACGCCAGGTCCCACAGCTGGAGACCGCCGGTCGATCCGGCGACGGCGAGTGTCCGTCCGTCGGGGGAGAAGGCGAGCGCGGTCACCGCGCCGGTGGCGTCCGTCGTCGGGTCGGACGTGGTGCCGTCCAGCACGCCGAGGCGGGCCCGCGCGGCACCGTCCCAGAGCGTGACCCGGCCCAGCACGTCCCCCACGGCCAGCCGCGAGCCGTCCGGGCCATAGGCCGCGGCGCTGATCAGGTCCTCGCCGAGCACCCGCGGCTCCATGCGGCCGGCGCGCACATCGGCCACCAGCCCCTCCTGCGTCACCAGGGCCGCCCCGTCGGGCCGCAGGTCGAGGCGCACACCCTCCGCATCGCTGCTCACGGAGTCCGCGACCCGGACGCTGTGGACGGTCTTCACCCGCTTGTGAGCAGCCACGTCCCACACCTCGACGGCGGGCCGGTCCATGGACCGGTACACCAGCAGGGTGCGGCCGTGGGTGTCGAGGGCGAGGCCGTCCACGGCGAGCGAGCCGTCGTGGGCGGCGCCGATGTCCACGGTGGCGAGGGCGCGACGGGCCCTGAGGTCCCACACCGTGATCCGGGTCCGGTCCGGTGTCGTGCCCTCCGCGCGGTGGTAGGGGTTGAGGGCGGTCGCCAGGTATCCGCCGTCACCGCTGAGCGCCATCAGGTCGGCACAGGACTCCGCGCCGGGGCACGGCCGGACCGGCGGCTCGAAGACCACGCGTCCCGCGCCGCCCTCGCGGGTGTCCAGCACCTGCACCCGCCGCTCGCCACCCGTCTGCACGGAGCGGGCCAGGACCCGGCCGTCGTCGGAGAGTTCGGCCCGGTACGCCGTGGACTCCCGCCAGGGTGCCGCCGCGGCGGTGCCGAGGGCCAGTGAGCGTACGACGGTCGCGGAGCCTCCGAGATAGCGCACCGCTCCCGCGGCCCGGTCGTAGGCGATGTCGTCCCACTCGTCCGCGACGATCCGCCGGCTCAGCACGGGCACCTGCGGATGCGCGGCCCGCAGCACCACGAGCCGGTGGGGGCCGGTGGCCACGAGGAAGGTGCCGTCCCCGCCGGGCCACACCTGGGTCAGCCCCTCGCCCGGGAAGGACGGTGTCGCGCGTCCGGTGCGCAGCTCCCAGCCGTGGATCCCGTCGGCGGCGGCGACGGTGAGCGCGCGACTGTCCGAGGTGAACGCGAGCGCGTGGTCACGGCAGTCGGCGACCCGCGCCTTCGCCTGCCACGCGGCCGAGATCTTCCGCCGGTGCGTGACGTCCCAGAGCTCCACGGCGTGGCCGTCGCCCGTGCACAGGGCGAGCCACCGGCCGTCCGGGCTGGCGGCGACACCGCTCACGCCCCCGGCCGGCTCGGGGAGTCGCAGCGTGGAGCGTCCGCTGCGCGGGTCGAAGGCGTGCACGCTGCCGTCGTCCCAGTCGACGGCGACCATGGCGCGTGCGGTGTAGGCGAAGGGAGTCTGCATCGCGTCGACGCCGGGGAGGGTCCTGGTGACCCGACCGGTCCGTACGTCCCACAGCTCGACGCGGTCCCCGGCCAGCAGCGCGAGCGTGCGGCCGTCCGGGGCCACGGCGGCCGGGACGCCGTCCATCAGCTTGCCGGGGCCCGGCGCGGAGAGGGTGAGCCGCCGGGTGCGCAGGTCCCAGATCCGGACCCGGTCCGCGGTGACGGAGACCACGGACCTGCCGTCCGATGTCAGTTGGTGCACGTCGTTGCCGGAGCCGTCGAAACCGGCGTCCGCGCCCGGCACCGCGAACACGTCCTCGTCCCGCTGGGCCATCGCCCCGATCAGCGCCGACCGGGTCTCCGTCGTGTCCGCGAGCCGCGCGGCGGCGACGCTCAGCCGCATCGCGGTGCGCGGGTCGGAGAACCGCATGCCGTCCGCGACGGCGGCGACCCGCCGGGCCTCGGACTCCACCTGACGGCGATCGCTGGTGCGGCTCTGCTGCCAGGCCGCGGCCCCGGCGACCAGCGCGAGCACGAGCAGGGCGGCAAGGGCCCCGACGAGTCCCCGGCGCCGGCGGCGCTCACCCCGGCGCGCGGCACTGCTCGCCGTCAGGAACGCCCGCTCCGGTGCGGTGAGCGTGGCCCCGGCCAGCTGTTCCTCCGCCGTCGCGAGCCGGGTGCCGCGGTACAGGGCGCCCGGGTCCCGGCCGAGGTCGTCCCAGGTCCGGGCCGCCTCGGTCAACCGGCGGTGCACCCGCAGCTGTTCGCGCTCCTGCTCGATCCAGCCGGACAGCCGGGGCCAGGCGGTGATCAGCGCCTCGTGCGCGAGATCGACGGTCCCGTGGTCGAGGGTCACGAGACGGGCGCGCACGAGACGGTCCAGGACGTGGGAGACGTCGGGGGCCGGGGCGGGCGCATGCTCCGTGGGGCCCGTGAAGTCGGGTTGCCTGCGGCCGAGTTCCGTGAAGTCGGGTTGCCTGCGGCCGAGTTCCGTGAAGTCGAGTTCCGAGCGGTCGATCGGGCGGCGGGTGTCCTGGGAGCCCTCGCCGGGGGTGATGAGCCGCAGGAGGACGAGCCGGGTGAGGTCCGCGAGGTCCGGGGAGAGGTCCGCCCAGACCTCCTCCGCGCTCTGGGCGATGGCCCCGTGGACGCCGCCCGCGGCCTCGTACGCCTCCTCGGTCAGCGCCCGGCCGCGGCGGCGGCGCCAGGTCTCGCGCAGGACGTGCGAGAGCAGCGGGAGTCCGCCGGGCTCGTCGGCGATCTCCTCGACCAGGCGGGCGGTGAGGGCCCGTTCGACGATGTACCCGGCGCTCTGTGCCGGCTTGACGATCACCTCGCGCAGCTCGGCCGGGTCCATCGGGCCGACCAGCAGACCGGCCTCGCCCAACGCGTCCGCCAGAGCGCGGTGTTCGGCGCAGCGGCCGTAGAAGTCGGCCCGTACGGCGATGACGACCCGCAGTCCGCTTCCCGGCTCCCGGGCGGCGAGCAGCAGGTCGAGGAAGGCGCGGCGCTCCTCGGGGTCCCGGCAGAGGGTGAAGACCTCCTCGAACTGGTCGACGACGACGAGGGTGTCGCCCACCCCGGCCTTCGTCACCGGTCCGAGCGCCGCGGCGTGGGTGCGGGCCGGGTGGGCGCCCGGGGTGAGGACACGGATCGCGGCGAGTTCGCGCTCGGCGCGCAGGGCGGGTATCAGTCCGGCCCGCAGGAGTGAGGACTTGCCGCTGCCGGAGGGGCCGAAGACCGCGGTGAAGCGCCGGTCGCGGACCAGCTGCCGCAAGGCCGTGACGAGTCGGTCGCGGCCGAAGTACCGGTCGTGGTCGTCGGGTTCGAAGCGGGCCAGGCCCTGGTAGGGCGGGTCCGTGTCGTCGTCCTGGTCGGCGGCGGCCTCGCGGACCTCCCGCTCGGCCTCCTTCCAGCGCCGCTCCCACTCCCCCGCGTCGCCCCCGCAGGCCGTGGCGTAGGCCAGGGTCACCTGGAGCGAGGGCAGGTGCTCGCCGGCCGCGGCCTGGGAGAGCGCGGTCACGGAGAAGTGGGCGCGGCGGGCGAGTTCGCGGTAGGTGGGGCCGCCGGCCTCCTGACGGAGCTTGCGCAGGTCGTACGCGAACCTCGGCACCGGTCCCGCGGCCGGATCGACCGGGGTCTCCCGACGGCCCATGTGCGCTCGTCTCCCCCGTGTCCGCCCACGCCCCCTGACGTGGCCGCCTGTACGCCGCGGCCACCCTAAGGAACCGTCCGGACCGCCCGCAAGGTTCCCGGGCGCCCCCCACCAGGCACTTTCGTTTTGTTCAGGGTGGCGTGCGGTGGCTGCTGAACAACGCGCGGCCCGCTGGACTCGTGGTCACGGGCCTTGTTCCGGGGGCCGTACCGCAGCGTGCGGTCCCTGCGCACAGACGCCACGAGAGGCGACATGACCATCACGAAGACGGCGGCGACGCCGGCCTCGCGCCCTGCCCGAGGTGTCCTCACGGGGGTGGGACACCTCGGGCAGACCTCCCCGCCCGTAGCTGCGGCCGGGCGACGGGCCCTTCTCGCTCGCCGGACGTGGGCCTACTGGCTGGGCTGCGCGGTCTTCGCCCTGATCCTGGCGACGACGACGGGACTGGGCCCGCACCGGATGTGGGGCGCCTGCGCGACGGTGGGCTACGGCACGGCGGCGACGCTCGCCGTACGGAACTCGCCGGGCTGGAGGCGGGCCGCGGCCTGGGCGGCGCTGCTCGGCGCGGTTCTGGTGCCGCTGGGGGTGCTCGTCGTCTCGGGTGCGGCGCAGTCGGAGGTCGGGGTCGTGGAACGCTCGGGGGCGCTGCTGCTGCACTCCGGCAGCCCTTATCTCCCGCACCCCGTCCACACGGTGGACTACGACCCGTACCTGCCCGGCATGGCGCTCTTCGGCGTCCCCCGCGCGCTCTTCGGGGACGGTCCGCTCACCGATGCCCGCGTCTGGTTCTGCCTCGCCTTCGTGGCCTGCATGTGCTTCGCGGGGCGGCGGCCCGCCGGGGACGCCGTACGGTGGCGTCTCGCCGCGGGCTCCGGCCCCGCCCCGGTGCATTCCGTCCTGCTGCTCGCCGCCTTCCCCGCGGTGGCCCTGCCGCTGGCCGTCGGCGGGGTGGATCTGCCGGTGGTCGGGCTGATGTGCCTGGGGCTGGCGCTGGCGGGCCGGGGCGGCTCGGGCACGGCGGCCGGGGTGGCGATGGGCGCGGCGGCCGCGCTGAAGTGGACGGCCTGGCCGCTGCTGCCGGTGGGGCTGGTGCTGCTCGCGGTCACCGCGGGCCGCGGCCCGGCGCTGCGGGCGGCGGTGGCCGCGCTGTCGGTCGCGGCCGCGGCGGTCGTGCCGGTCGCCCTCGCCGACCCGCATGCCTTCGTCGAGCACGTGGTGCTCTTCCCGCTGGGCGAGGGCGGCGTCCGCTCACCGGCGACCAGCCCGCTGCCGGGCCGTCTGCTGGCCGTGTACACCCCGGACGGCACCGCGCTGGCGACGGCGGGACTCGTCGCCGCCGCCGTGGGGGTGACGGTGTCGCTGCTGATACGGCCACCCCGGACCGTCCGCGCGGCGGCGAACCGGCTGGCCGTGGGCCTGACCCTCGCCATCTGCCTCCTCCCGGCAACCCGCTTCGGCTACCTCGTCCTGCCCTTGGTCCTCGCGGGCTGGTTCCGGTACACGGCGCTGGGTCCGGCACACGGCGAAGACCGGTGGCTCGACGCGGAGGCGCTTGGCTGAATCGCGCCCCTTGTGCGTGAGTTCACAGGATTCTCATAATCCATCAGCAGATTTGACCGGCCCATGTCAGAAATTGGGCATCGCTTTGCTGCCCAGATTTGGCATGAGCTCGTCATGCCACCCCCCACCTGGAAGGCATCACGGTGAAGAAACTCGTCACGGCTCTCAAGAGATGTCTGGCGGTCGGAGCCGCCGCGCTCGCGATCGCCAGTCTCCAGCCCGTCTCGGCCGCGCAGGCCGCCCCCTCGCCCGTGGTCGGCGGTACCCGCGCCGCGCAGGGCGAGTTCCCGTTCATGGTCCGGCTCTCCATGGGCTGCGGCGGAGCCCTGTACACCCAGCAGATCGTGCTGACCGCCGCGCACTGCGTGAACGGCACCGGCGCCAACACCAGCATCACCGCCACCGCCGGTGTCGTGGACCTCCAGTCCACCAGCGGCCGGGTCCAGGTCAGGTCGACGTACGTCTACCAGGCCCCGGGCTACAACGGCGACGGCAAGGACTGGGCCCTCATCAAGCTCGCCCAGCCCATCAACCTGCCGACGCTGAACATCGCCACCACCACGCAGTACAACACCGGCACCTTCACCGTCGCCGGCTGGGGCGCGGCCACGCAGGGCGGTGCCCAGCAGCGGTACCTGCTCAAGGCGACCGTGCCGTTCGTCAGCGACGCCACGTGCCGGTCCTACAGCGGGTACAGCGGGCTCATCGCGAGCGAGGAGATCTGCGCGGGGTACGCGGCCGGTGGGGTGGACACCTGTCAGGGGGACTCCGGCGGGCCGATGTTCCGGCGGGACGCGAACAACGCGTGGATCCAGGTCGGGATCGTGAGCTGGGGGATCGGCTGTGCTCGGCCGAACGCGCCCGGGGTCTACACCGAGGTGTCCACGTTCGCCTCGGCGATCGCCTCCGCGGCGGCGTCGCTGTGAGGTGACGGGGTTCTCGTACGGCGGTCCGCGGGTCCGGTGCGTGGTGTGCCGGGCCTGCGGGTTTCGCCCCCGCCGCCCCTACCCGTCCCGTCCCGTCCTCCAGGGGGCGCCGCCCCCGGGCCCCCGCTCCTCAAACGCCGGAGGGGCTGAAATCAGAAGCCGCCACCGCCGAAATCCCCGCCCCCGCCGAAGTCCCCGCCACCCCCGAAGTCCCCTCCCCCGAAGCCTCCGAAGTCCCCCGTGTCGAAGTCCGAGCCGGAGAGGTCGCCGCCCTCGTAGCCGCCGCCGAAGTCGCCGTAGCCGGAGCCGTAGTCGGCCGCGTAGGCCGGGGTGGCCATCATGGAGCCGAGGACCGTGCCGAAGAGCAGGCCGGGGAGGATGCCGCCGCCGAAGTAGCCGCCCGCCCAGGGGCCGTAGGCCGGGCCCGCGTCCCAGTACGGGCGGCGGCCCCGGTCGGTGTCGACCTCGCGCATCACCGGGTCGCGGCCGTCGGCCAGGCGCGTCGCGTCGGCCGCGCAGACCGGCACCTCGCGCGCGGCGCCGCCCGGCGGTGTCCACGTGGCGTCGGTGACGGAGGGACCGTGGCGGGGGTCGAAGAAGCAGGGCACCCTGCGCTCGGGCAGCGGACGGCCCTCGCGGCGGGCGGCTAGCTGGGCCAGCGAGAAGCGGCCGTCCTCCAGGGCCTGGGTGACCGCCCGCACGTCCTCGGGTCGCGCGGCCGCCGCCATGAGCGACTTCGCCTGCTCGTAGGCGTCCAGCGCCCGTTCGTAGTCGGCGCGCATCGCGTCGTCGGCGCCCGCCTCGGCCGGGTGGAAGTCCAGGCGGTCCAGTTCCTCGCCGAACGCCGTGATGTCCTCGTCCACCACCACGCTCAGCTTCTCCAGCGCGGCCCGCTGCTCCTCGGCGTGCCGGCGCCGGTTGCGGCGCACCAGCGTGTACGCGCCGGCGCCGCCCGCCACCAGGACCGCGCCGACGGTGATGAGCGCGGCGCTGGACACCCCGCCGCCGTCGTCCTGCGCGGATCCCCAGGTCGACGGGGCCGAACCGCCCATGTTGGTGAGCGCGGCGGCGGTGAAGTCGGTCAGCTGGGTACGGGTGTCCTCGCCCTTGACGGTGGTCACCAGGTTGCGTACGGCCGCGTTCGGCAGGACCACGGAGTCGGCCCGGGCGTCGAAGGCGTCGCCCAGGCGGACCGCGTACAGGCCGGTGATGCCGGTCGCCGTGCGCAGCTTGGTGAAGAGGTCCTGCTTCGGGTAGTCGGCGGGCAGCACCGCGACGAACAGCGGCCGGTCCGCCTTGGCGATCCGGTCCGCCAGGGCGTCCGCGTCCTTGGCGGACAGCTGGGCCGCGGCGGCCGGATCGACGTAGACGGGGTTCTTGCGGAGGGCCTGGCCGATCTCCGAGACACTGGTGACGGACGGGGCCGAGGCCGAGGGGGCGGCCGTCGACAGGACGGCCAGGGCCGCCACCACCAGGGTGAGGAGCAGCCCCGGGAGGCTTCGGGCCCGTACTGCGGCCTGCGCGCTGGCCTTCATACTTCGACGCTACCCGAAGCCTCCCGAAAGAGACCTCCGCGAAGGGACCCGCCGCCCGGACCGCGGGTCCCTTCCTCTCCGGCCGCCTCCTCTCAGGCCGCCCGGTACGCCTGCGTCAGCTTCGCCACCGCCTCCGCGTAACGTCCGGTCAGCAGCAGGTGCTCGGCGTCGGCGAAGGGCCCCGCCACCGCGGCCGTCATCCGCCGCTCCGCCCTCTGCTGGACGATCAGCCGGGCCTCGGCGACCAGCGCCCGGCCCGTCCCGTCGGCCCCGGCCCGCTCGGCCGCCCGCGCCGCTGCCCCGAGCGCCTTCAGCGTGCTCTCCCCGCCCCGCGGGACCTGGGTGAGCGTGGTCAGGCCCCAGCCGTACGGGAACTCAGGGTCGTACGACGGGTCGCCGACGTTGATCGGCAGCTGGGCCTGCGACCTGGGCCAGGTGACGGGCAGCCGGCCGGTGAAGGGCCGCCTGCCGTACAGGACGTCAGCGACGCCGTCGCCCTCGGTGCCCGGCAGCCAGGAGGCGACCAGGGCGTCGATGTCGCCGAGCAGGTCGCCGACGAGCTGCGGCCGGCCGGAGACGATCAGCACCGCGCACCTCATCGCCGCGCACACCTTGTCGACAGCGGCCCGGTCGGCGGCGGACAGCGCGAGGTCGTGGCCGTTGCCCACGTCCCCGACGCCCTCGGCGTACGGGGTCTCGCCGACGACGACCACGCCGACGTCGTAGCCGCTCAGCGGGGCGGAGGCGTCCTTGGAGTACGTCAGGGAAGGGGAGTTCGCGCGCATCGCCTCCAGGACGGTCGTGCCGGGGGTGATGTCGCCGGACGAGCCCTGCCAGGTGACGGTCCAGCCGCCGGACTGGTTGCCGATGTCGTCGGCGTTGGACCCGGCGACGTACACCTTCTGGGACTTCTTCAGCGGCAGCACGTTCCCCGAGTTCTTCAGCAGCACCTGCGACGCGGCCGCCGCCTCGCGCGCCACGGCCCGGTGCCCGGCGGAACCGATCTTCGAGGCGCCGCTGGTGTCGGCGTACGGCTTCTCGAAGAGGCCGAGGCGGAACTTCTGCGTGAGGATGCGGGAGACGGCGTCGTCGATCCGCTGCTCGCCGACCCGCCCGGCCCGCACCTCCGCGACGAGCGCGGTGTGGAAGTCCTTGTAGCTGTAGGGCGCCATGACCATGTCGACGCCGGCGTTGACCGAGGTCCGGACGTCCGAGGCGTAGTCGCCGGGGATCTGGTCGATGCCGTTCCAGTCGCTGATGACGAAGCCGTCGAAGCCCAGCCTCTGTTTCAGGACTGAGTTGATCATGTCGGCCCGGGCGTGCATCTTGACCGGGCCGAGGCCGTCGCCGACGACGTCGAGCGAGGAGTACGACGGCATGACCGTGCCGACGCCACGCTCCACGGCCTCCTGGTACGGGGCGAGATGGACGGCTTCGAGCTGCTGCCGGGTGACCGTCGTGACGCCCTGGTCGATGGTGTACGTCCCCGTCGTGGAGGAGCCGTAGGCGGTGCCGCCGTCGCCGACGAAGTGCTTGGCGGTGGCGAGGACCTTGTCGTTGCGGTCGAGATCCGTGCCGTTCCTGGCGCCCTGGAGGCCCTGGATGACCGTCTCCAGGGACTCGACGAGGGCCGGGTCCTCGCCGAAGGACTCGTAGGAGCGGCCCCAGCGTTCGTCGCGGGTGACGCACAGACAGGGCGCGAAGTCCCAGGGGACGCCGGTGGCGCGGACCTCGGCGGCGGTGACGGCCCCTGTCCGCTGGACGAGTCGGGGATCCCGGGTGGCGCCCAGACCGATGTTGTGGGGCATCACGGTGGCGCCGACCAGGTTGTTGTGACCGTGGACCGCGTCGACGCCGTAGATGAGCGGGATCTGGAACCGTGTGGCCCGCGTCCGCAGCTGGAAGGAGTCGATCATCCTCGCCCAGGCCTCGGGGGTGTTGGGCGTGGGGGTCGAGCCACCGCCGGAGAGCAGCGAGCCGAGATCCTGGGCGGTGACGTCGGCGCCGGTCCCGACGGCTCCGCGCTCGGCCTGGGTCATCTGGCCGGCCTTCTCCTCGAGGCTCATCCGGGACAGGAGGTCGGCGACGCGCTTCTTCACGGGGAGTCTGCTGTTCAGATACGGCAGCCCGTGCGCGTCGATGACGACCTGCGGGGTCTCGGCGGGGGCCTTGGCGCCGGTGACGGTGAGCTTGACGGGGATGGTCTCGGCGGACTCCGCGCCCTTGTCCCCGAGGGTCGGCACCTGGATGGTCCGGGTGGCGCCGGAGGCCGTGCCGGCCGGGAAGGTGAGGGTGCCGGAGACGGGGGTGTAGTCCTTGCCGGGAGTGGCGGTGCCGCCGGCCGTCTCGTAGGCGACGGTCACGGGCTCGTCGAGGGGGGCGGAACCGGTGGTGGCGACGGTGACCTCGATCTGTGCGGTCCCGCCCTCCCGCACCGGACGGACGGCGGAGTCGGTGGTCACGCTCGCGCGCAGGGACTGGTCGGCCCTGCCGTACAACTCGACGCCGTCCATGGCGAATCGGCCGGGTGCGCCGACGGGGAGGGTGACGGCGTAGCCCCAGGTCTCGGTGAGCCCGAGGACGTGGTCGATGCCGCCGACGGGCTGGTAGTCGGTGCGGTACACGAAGTCGGTGAAGGGGATCTCGATCCGCTTCCAGCCGGTGAAGTCGTCGACGAAGGAGGTCGTCCACAGCTCGGAGGCCTCGCCGTCGGCGCCGCCGTCCTTGAGCTCGAAGGCCGTCGTCCTGCCGTTGTTCTGGCCGTCCCACCAGAAGCGGATGCCCTTGCGGGCGGACCAGTCGTGGGCGGGCTCGGCGAAGGCGAAGTCGTGGGTGAAGCCGCCGTAGCCGCTGATGTCGTAGGTGCCGGCGAGGACCTTGTCGCCCTCGGGAGCGTCCGGCCGGGCGGTGAACTGGAGGGCGGGCCGGTCGTCGTTGTCGCTGCCCCAGGTGAAGAGGCCGCCCGCGGGCGGGTCGGCGAAGGGGACCTCGCCCTCGAAGCGGTCGACGGGGATCGGCGGCGGATCGTCGGCGGCGGCGCGGGCGACCGCCATGGGCAGCAGGGAGGTGAGCAACGCGGCGGAGACGAGCAGGGCGGTTCTTCGCATGGACCTTCCCTCGACTCTCAGGTGTTCACACAGGACTTACCTCACGGCGTGAGTGAACTGAGGCCACGCAGGTCCGTCAAGACACCGCGTCAGCCATTGGGTGCCGGAAGCGTTGCGGGACCGCGATGCGATCGGTGCGCAACGGTGGTCGTACGGCGGCACGGCCGCTGGTGTGCTGGACCGATGAGACGGGGATGGGCAGCGGTGGCCGGTGCGGTCGCCGCCATGGGGCTGTTGAGCGGGTGCGGTGCGGAGGACCTGCCGCTGGTCGCGGTGCGGGTCGATGACGCGGGGGCCGTGGAGGTCCTGCTGCGGCCGTGCGGGGACGATCTGGTGCGGGGGCCGTCCCTGGACGGCATGCCTTCCGGTCAGGAGGACTCCGAGCGGAGCGTGTCCGGCTGGGAGGCCCGGGGCAGCCGGCGACTCGTCGACGCCGGGTTTCCGCTGTTCTCCCCGCCGGCCGACTGGCATGTCCTCCCGGTCGGCGAGCAGCGGCTGTTGCCCGGCCACACGTACCAACTCGCGTTCGGCAAGGACGAGTTCAACTACGAGTACACCGGCATCGTCACCTTCACGGCCGCCGACCTCGCCGCACTGAAACCCCGTCAGGTCTGGGCCGACGGGCGGGCGATGAGCCTCGGCGAGTTCGAGAAGCTCGCCGAGGACTCGTGCTGAATCGACTGCCGAACCGACGGAGTTACTCCGCCGGCTCCACCCCGGCCCGCAGCAGGCCGTACGTGTAGGCATCCTCCAGCGCCTGCCAGGACGCGGCGATCACGTTCTCCGCGACGCCCACCGTCGACCACTCGCCCGAGCCGTCGGACGTGGAGATGAGGACGCGGGTCGTGGACTGGGTGCCGTGCACGCCCTCCAGGATGCGGACTTTGTAGTCGACGAGGTCGAGCTTGGCGAGCTGCGGGTAGATCTTCTCCAGGGCCACGCGCAGGGCGCGGTCGAGGGCGTTGACCGGGCCGTTGCCCTCCGCCGTGGCCACGATCCGCTCGCCCTTGGCGAAGAGCTTCACCGTGGCCTCGTTGGCGTGGGTGCCGTCGGGGCGGTCCTCGACGATCGCGCGCCAGGACTCGACGGCGAAGTACTTCAGCGGCTTGCCCTGGACCTCGGCGCGCAGCAGCAGTTCGAAGGAGGCGTCGGCCGCCTCGTACGTGTAGCCCTTGAGCTCGCGCTCCTTGACCCGCTCCACCACCCGGCCGACCAGCTCGCGGTCGCCGCCGAGGTCGACGCCGAGTTCCTTGCCCTTGAGCTCGATCGAGGCGCGGCCCGCCATGTCGGAGACCAGCATCCGCATGGTGTTGCCGACCTGCTCGGGGTCGATGTGCTGGTAGAGGTCGGGGTCGACCTTGATCGCGGAGGCGTGCAGGCCCGCCTTGTGGGCGAAGGCCGAGACGCCGACGTAGGGCTGGTGGGTGGAGGGGGTCAGGTTCACGACCTCGGCGATGGCGTGCGAGATCCTCGTCATCTCGCGGAGCCTGCCGTCGGGGAGGACCTTCTTGCCGTACTTCAGCTCCAGGGCCGCGACCACCGGGAAGAGGTTGGCGTTGCCGACCCGCTCGCCGTAGCCGTTGGCCGTGCACTGGACGTGGGTGGCGCCCGCGTCGACCGCGGCGAGGGTGTTGGCGACCGCGCAGCCCGTGTCGTCCTGGGCGTGGATGCCGAGGCGGGCGCCGGTGTCGGCGAGGACCGTGGCGACGACCGCCTGGACCTGGGCCGGGAGCATGCCGCCGTTGGTGTCGCAGAGGATCACGACGGACGCGCCGGCCTCCGAGGCGGCCCGTACGACGGCCTTCGCGTACTCGGGGTTCGCGCGGTAGCCGTCGAAGAAGTGCTCGCAGTCCACGAAGACGCGGCGGCCCTCGGCCGTCAGGAAGGACACCGTGTCCCGGACCATCTCCAGGTTCTCGTCCAGGGTGGTCCTGAGCGCGAGCTCCACGTGCCGGTCGTGGGACTTGGCGACCAGGGTGATCACCTCGGCGCCCGAGTCCAGCAACGCCCTGACCTGCGGGTCCTCGGAGGCCTTCGCCCCGGCCCGGCGGGTCGCGCCGAAGGCGACCAGCTGGGCGTGCCTGAAGTCGATCTCCTGACGGGCCCGGGCGAAGAACTCGGTGTCCCGCGGGTTGGCGCCGGGCCAGCCGCCCTCGATGAAGCCCACGCCGAAGTCGTCCAGGTGCCGTGCGATGGCCAGCTTGTCCGCGACAGTGAGGTTGATGCCCTCCCGCTGGGCGCCGTCGCGCAGGGTGGTGTCGAAGACGTGGAACTGATCGTCGAGCTCGCTGGTTGCGGTCATGGTCTGAAGGCTCCTGAGGATTGGATCTCGGTCGTACCGGAATGACCGGCTCCACCGCCCCACATACTCCCTCGCGCTCTCGCCTCCGGCTGCGGGTGGGCCAGAAAAAGCGAAAAACCCCTCGCGGGTGCGAGAGGTCTGCGCGCGGGTCGAGGACGACGGTGTCCACCCGTACCTGGTCGTACGTGGTGGTCACTGCGGACCGGCGCGCCTGCTGCCAATAATCATGGCGAACGAGAGCACGGGGGCAGTCTGGCACAGACCGCCCCCGTGCTCACCCTCCGTCTCAGGATGCGAACACTGTGCTGGTCATCGCAGGTGTCGTACGAACACGTCCCGCTCGTCGTTGGTGTCCCCGCCCGGGATCAGGGTCCCGTCCCAGGAGACGAACGCCACGCGTCGGCCTCCGTCGGCGATGCCCCCCGGCTCGACCTGGGCCGATACCGGATCGCCGGACGGGCCCGGGGCGACCAGGACCGTCGTCCCCTTCTTCAGGTCCCGCAGGTGGACCGGGTTGCGGGTGCCGCCGGGCAGGCCGTCGACCCGGCCCGTGAAGGTGACGTACCGGCCGTCCGCGCTGACGGCCGGGTCCCGGGTGTAGACGTGGGCGGGGGCGTCACCGGGGGCCTGGAGGCGCTGGTTGGCGCCCGTGGCGACGGTGTGCACGAACACGTTCCAACTGCCGTCGGTGTCGCCGGGCACCAGGTGGGTGTCCGCCGACTCGAAGACGACCGTACGGCCGTCGCCGCTGATGGACGGCTCCAGCGACTCCCGCTGGGTCCCCGAGCCGTCGAAGGAACGGTCGATCTGGGTGTACGCGCGCGTGGTGCGGTCGTACATCCAGATGTCGCCCCAGTCGTCGCCGCGCGGGCCGTTGCTGTAGTTGTACTGGTAGACGATCCGCCGCCCGTCGTCGCTGACCGTCGGCGAGCCGGCCGCGCGGGGTTCCCAGGTCGGTTTCGGTTGGCTGATCCGCTCGGTGGTGCCGGCGATCCGGTCGCGCAGGAAGACGACCGGGCCCGCGCCGGTCTCCTGGAGGGTGAAGACGGCGTAGCGGGCGTTCGGACTGATGGAGACCTCGCCGATCAGCCCCTCGTACCCCTCGGGGATCTCGATGCCGAACTTCTCCTCCTTGCCCGTGCGCGGGTCGTTGAGCACGACGTCGTCGGCCCAGGTGTAGGCATAGCGCCCGTCGTTCAGGACCGCCACGACACCGCCGAACCCGGAGAACCTGACCTTCCCGGTGCGCAGGTCGCGGATGTACATCCCGCCGTGCGCCACGGCCGGGTCCAGGTTCTCGGCCTCAGAAGTGAAGAACACGTAGCGGCCGTTGCGGCTGATGACGGCGTTGTGGGAAGCACCGCCTCCCGCCCTGCCCTCCGGTGTCACGCTGACCGGCTCGGTGTACGGGCCCGTGGGCCCGGCGCTCGCGGCCGGCGCGCTGAGCGCCGCGACGGCGAGGGCCGCGACGGCGATCCCCACCAGGTGCTTCTTGCTGTGCATGGTTGTTCCCCCGTTGTGGTCGTTGCTGGTCATCGCTGTCGCTGCTGGTCACTGCACTGTCCGCAGGAAGACGTCCGTCACCCCGTTCGTGTCCCCTTCCACCAGATCGGGTGAGGCCGACTCGAACGCGACGACCGTGCCGTCGGCGTTGACGGACGGGTGCCCGGCCGGGAGGTCGTTCCGACCGCCCCAGCGGTCCACGCTGATCAACTGCCGCTTTCCGGTGGCCAGTTGGAGCCAGTACACGGAGCGGCCCGAGGTGTACGCCAGAGCCGTGCCGTCTCCGGCGAGCGAGGGCTGGGTGCCCTTGACCCGGATCGTGGTGCCGGTGTCCAGGTCGCGGACGACGGCCCGGGAGCCCTGCTGGAAGGCCACCTTGCGGCCGTCCGCGCTGATCGACGGGGCCGAGCCGGGACCGAGCTCCGTCAGGGCCCCGGTGTCGAGGTCGCGGACGTGGACGCGGTCGCCCTGCTCGAAGGCGATGTACCGGCCGTCGTAGGTGATGGCCGGGTTGCCGGCCGGCTCGTTCGTGGGGGCGCTGACCACGTCGGTGTCGCCTCCGTTGAACTTGAAGCGGTAGACGCGGGGTCGGGGGTGCGGGTCGGCGTCGGTCGCGGGCAGGGTCGCCACGTAGGTGAGCCACTGGCAGCTGGGGTCGACCACGGGCTGTCCCACCCGGGTGAAGCGGACGCCCTGGTAGGAGGCGATGCCTGTGAGCTTGCCGACCGCGCGGTTGCGGACGTGGACCGCCGGGCCGCCGTCGGGGCCGTACGGTCCCGAATAGCCGACCATGCGCCCGCTGGAGCAGGGGCTGCCCTCGGAAGAAGGCCTCTGCCCGGCCGAGTTGACCTGCGAGACGCCCACGGGGGTGTTCACGAACACATCGCCCTCGGACGTGAAGGAGACGACCTTGTTCTCCCCCATCACCGGGTCGCGGGAGGCGCCGCTCGGCCCGCCGACCCGCTCGGTGACGGACGGCACCGGCGCCGGGTTCCTGCCCAGCTCGCCGGAGAACACGAACACGTCGGACTCCCTGTTGGTGTCGCCCGGCACCAGGTGGGAGGCGGCCGAACCGAACACCACCGCACGGCCCTTGGCGGCCAGCGCGTCGTCCAGCACCTGCGCGGCCCACGGGAGAGCGGCCCCGCGGGCCCCGGTGCGCAGATCACGCACGCGCGTGCCGTCCTCGCCGTCGACGACCACGTACCGGCCGTCCGCCGTGGCCGCGCCGGGGATCCCGTCGGCCACCCGCCGCGACTGGCCCGTGCGCAGGTCGTGGACGTACAGGCCGCCCTCGGCGTGGAGGAGGACCCGGCGGCCGTCCGCGGTGACGCGGACCAGGGTGGCGGCTCCGAGGCCGGTGTCCACCTGGGTCCGCTCGCCCGTCCGGCGGTCCCTGACGTAGACGTCGGCGGGATCCTGCTCGTCGTCGACCCGGAGTCCGTACGCGACCCGCGTGCCGTCACCGCTCACCGAGGCCCCGTTCTTCTGGCCCTCCTCGGCCGCCGAGATCAGGGTGTCGGTGCCGGTGGCCGTGTCGCGGACGTACAGCAGGCGGCTGCTCTGATCCCCGTTGCGGTTGCCGAGGGTGTACGCGACGTGCGTGCCGTCCGGGCTGATGGACTGCGCCCGGCCCAATTCGTTGAAGCCGGGCGGATCCTGGGGCCACAGCTTCTCCGCGCGGCCGGTGGCACGGTCGTACAGGTAGGGGGCCAGGAAGCGGGTGCCGGCGGAGAAGGCGACACGGCCGCCGTCGGCGCTCGGCGCCGGCGAGTCGTACGTGTGGCCGTCGCCGAGGTCGATCCGGGTGAGCCCGCCGTCGCGCACGTCCTTCACCAGCAGACACGGAGTGAAGTGGCCGCAGCCGAAGCTCGCCGCGGTGGACACGAACGCGACGGTACGGCCGTCGGCGCTGATCGAGGCGTCGCCCGAGGCCCCGTCGGCCTGGCCGCCGTCGGCGGCGGTGCTGACCCGGTCCACCCGGGGGCCGTGCGGTCCCCGCGGTGCGGATGCGGTGGTCCCGGTGGGTGCGGTGAGCGTGACGAGCAGGGCCGCGCCTAAGAGGCATACGGCGGCTCTGGACATGTTCCCCCCTGTGATCCCCGTTGACGCATTACCCCCGGCCCCGCGCCGAGGGCTCCCCACGAGGCAAACGCACCACCGACCACAGGGTCAATCGGCCTTATTGCGTACAACCCGGGCGCGAGGTCACGCGTCCGCGAGGAGGCTCTCGTCGAGGAACTCCCGTACGTGGCCGAGAATCGTCCCCCGGTCGGTGCCGCGCAGCCCGATCGCCACATGGATGGAGAAACCGTCGAGCAGGGCCCGCAGCCGGCTCGCGAAGCGGTCCGGGTCGACGGTCCGGAACTCCCCTCGCGAGATCCCCTCCGCGAGCAGCGCGACCAGGTCGCGGTGCCAGGCGCCCTCGATGGCGGCCTGCCGGTCGCGGGCGTCGGCGTCGGCGTTCTGCGAGCGGTTCCAGACCTCCAGCCAGAGGGTCCAGTGCGGGTCGCGGTGGCCGTCCGGGACGTACAGGTCGACGTACGCGTCGAGCCGGGCGCGGGCGGTCGCCGTGCGGGTGAGCAGCCGGCCGCGCTCGGCGCCGAGCCGTCCCTCGCTCCACTCCAGGGCCTGGAGCAGCAGCTCGTCCTTGGAGCGGAAGTAGTAGAGAAGGTGGCCGCTGCTCATGCCGACCGCCCGCCCGAGGGCCGCCATGGTGAGCTTCTCCAGTCCGCGCTCGGCGATCATCCCCATGGCGGCGGCCAGGACGTCCTCGCGAGGCGGGGCGGGCGTGCGGCGGCGGGTGCTCACGCGGCACCCTCCACCCGCACGGCACCGGCGACGAGCCGGGTCTCGCAGCGGCTGCAGCCCGGGAGTCCGTCCCGGCCGGGGTACTCGGACATCGCGTCGAGCCGCCGGACCGGCTCGGTCGGCCGGGTTCCGCAGGTGGCGCAGAGCAGTACGTTCACGCGTACGTTCTACCTGACCGCGGCCTTCGGCTGCTGCTGAGTGATGCAGTGGATGCCGCCCCCGCCCGCGAAGACGGTCCGCGCGTCGACCAGCGTGACCGTCCGCTCGGGGAACAGCCGCCGGAAGATTCCGACCGCGAGCTCGTCGCGGGGGTCGTCGAAACCGCACAGCACCACACCGCCGTTGCAGAGGTAGTGGTTGATGTAGGAGTAGTCGACCCAGTCGCCGTCGGCCTCCAGCACGGTCGGGGCGGGCACCTCGACGACCTCCAGGCGCCGCCCCCGCGCGTCGGTCGCCGACTTCAGCAGGCCTACGACCTCCCTGGTCACCTCGTGGTCCGGGTGCGCGGGGTCCGGCTGGACGTGGGCCACGACCACGCCCGGCCGGGCGAAGGCGGCCACGATGTCGACGTGGCCCTGGGTGCCGTACCTGCCGTAGTCGCCGGAAAGGCCGCGCGGGAGCCAGATCGCCTTGGTGGTGCCGAGCCTGGCGTGGATCTCCGCCTCGACCCGCTCCCGGGTCCAGCCGGGGTTGCGCCCGGCGCCGAGCTGGACGGTGTCGGTGAGCAGGACGGTGCCCTCGCCGTCGACGTGGATCGCGCCGCCCTCGTTCACCAGTGCGCTGCTCAGCACCGGCACCCCGGCGAGGTCGGCGACCTGCCGGGCGATCTTGGAGTCGTGCTCCCAGCGGGCCCAGTCCTGGCCGCCCCAGCCGTTGAACACCCAGTCCACGGCGGCCAGTTGCCCCTCCTCGTCATGGACGAAGGTCGGGCCGATGTCCCGCATCCACGCATCGTCCAGCTCGCGCTCCACCAACTCGACGTCCGGACCGAGCAGTTCGCGCGCGGAGTCGGCGTGGCCGGGGCCGTGCACCATCGTCACCGGTTCGAAGCGGCGCACCGCGCGGGCGACCGAGGCCCAGGCGGTGCGGGCCGCGGCCAGCTCCTCGTCGTCGGTGAAGGTGGGGTTGGGGCCGGGCCAGGCCATCCAGGTGCGCTCGTGCGGGGCCCACTCGGGGGGCATGCGGTAGGTCATCACAGGTCCACGGGTCCTAGAGGAAGTACAGGCGGTTGAGGGAGACGGACTCGGCCGGTTCGGAGCGGATCGGTTCGCCGTCCAGCGTCACCAGGCCCGTGCGCTGGTCCACGTCCACCGCTCCGGTACGGGAGTTGAGGCGCAGGTCGGCCGGACCGATGCCCCGGGTGCCGCGGACCGCGACCCTTCTCCTGCGGGTCGGCATCAGGTCGTGGCCCTGGTCGAGGGCGGCCCCCGCGACGAAGGCGACGGAGATCTCGGCGGGGGTGGCACCGTGCGCCCCGAACTGCGGTCCCAGGACGAGGGGTTCACAGGTGTCGGTGGCCGCACCGGGGTCGCCGACCACGCCGTAGGCCGGGAAGCCCGACTTCAGGACCAGCTGCGGCTTGGCGCCGAAGTACTCCGGTCGCCACAGCACGAGGTCGGCCAGCTTGCCCACCTCGATGGACCCCACCTCGTGCGCGAGGCCGTGGGCGATGGCCGGGTTGATGGTCAGCTTGGCGATGTAGCGCAGGACGCGTTCGTTGTCGTGCTCGTCGGGCGCGCCGAACTCGGTCTTCATCTTCCCGGCCATCGCGAAGGTACGGCGGACCGTCTCCCCCGCGCGTCCCATGCCCTGCGCGTCCGACGAGGTGATGCCGATCGCGCCCAGGTCGTGCAGCACGTCCTCGGCGCCCATGGTCCCGGCGCGGATGCGGTCACGGGCCAGGGCGGCGTCGCCGGGCAGGTCGGGCTTGAGGCCGTGGACGGAGACGATCATGCCGTAGTGCTCGGCGACGGCGTCCCGGCCGAAGGGCAGGGTCGGGTTGGTGGAGGAGCCGATGACGTTCGGGACGCCTGCCATCTTCAGGACGTTGGGCACATGACCGCCGCCGCAGCCCTCGATGTGGAAGGCGTGGATGGTGCGGCCCTCCAGCACGCGCAGGGTGTCCTCGACGGACAGGCACTCGTTCAACCCGTCGCTGTGCAGGGCGACTTGGACGTCGTGTTCCTCGGCGACGCGCAGGGCGGTGTCCAGGGCGCGGGTGTGGGCGCCCATGTCCTCGTGCACCTTGAAGCCGGAGGCGCCGCCTTCCGCGAGGGCCTCTATGAGGGGCGCCTCGTGGGAGGACGAACCCCGGCCCAGGAAGCCGATGTTGACGGGCCAGGCGTCGAAGGCGCTGAAGGCATGCCGCAGAGCCCAGGGCGAGTTGACCCCGACGCCCCACACGGGCCCGAACTCCTGCCCGATGACGGTGGTCACCCCGGACGCCAGCGAGGCCTCCATGATCCGCGGCGAGAGCAGATGGACATGGGTGTCGACGGCTCCGGCGGTGGCGATGAGCCCCTCGCCGGACACGATCGACGTGCCGGTGCCGACGACGACGTCCACCCCGTCGAGGGTGTCGGGGTTCCCGGCCCGCCCGACGGCACAGATCCGCCCTTCCCGGATGCCGATGGAGACCTTGCGGATCCCCAGCACGGCGTCGATCACGACGACATTGCTGACGACCACGTCACAGGTCTCGCGCACGGCGGCGGCCTTGAGGTGCAGCCCGTCCCGCGCGGTCTTCCCGAACCCCGCGAGGAACTCGTCGCCGTACCGCTGCGAGTCCTCCTCGACCCGGACCACCAGCCCGGAGTCCCCGAGCCGGATCCGGTCACCGGCACGGGGGCCGTGAGCGGCGGCGTACTCGTGGGGCGTGAGCCGCCGGGCTTCGGCGGGGTGCCCTCCAGGACGGCTCATCGCACGGCCTCCTCGTCGTCCTCGTCGTCCTCGTCGTCCTCGTCGTCCTCGTCGCGAACCCCCAGATATCCGCAGGCGGCGGCCCTCCGCAGGGCCTCCTCCCTCGCGCCCGGGGCGTCCAGCGCCCCGTCCACGAGTCCGGCGAAGCCGATGGCGATCCGCTCGCCCCCGATCGGCAGCAGGCCGACCTCGACGCTCTCGCCCGGACCGAAGCGCACCGAGGACCCGGCGGGGACGGCGAGCCGCATGCCGTAGGCCGCGGCCCGCTCGAAGTCGAGCCGGGGGTTGGCCTCGAAGAAGTGGAAGTGGGACGTCACGGAGACGGGCACGCCGGCCGTGTTGGTGACGGTCAGCCGTACGACCGGCTCGGGCTCCTGGTGGACCGGTCCCGGCAGCAGCGCGCCCGGGGCCGTGTCGCCGAGCCCGCCGCCGATCGGATCGCTCACGACCGCGAGCCGCGAGCCGTCCTCGAAGACCGCCTCGACATGCACCTCGGTGACGACGTCCGCGACGCCGGGCAGCACGTCGTCCGGCCCGAGCACCGACCGCGCCCGCTGCACGGCCTCGGCCAGCCGCACCCCGTCCCGGGCGGCCTCGCAGACGGTGTCCGCGATGAGCGCGGTCGCCTCCGGGACGTTCAGCCGCAGTCCGCGCGCCCTGCGGGCCCGGGCCAGCTCGGCGGCGCCGAAGAGCAGCAGCCGGTCGCGTTCGGTAGGGGTCAGCCGCATGCCGTTCCCTTCTTTAGAGCATCACTCTAAACATAAAAATCCCTCGACGGAAAGGTTGACGGCAGAGCCAGAAGCGCCCCACATTGAACGTCGCTCTAACAAAGGGAGACCAGCATGCCGATGGAACAGCGCGGAGTCGACACCGTCCCCGAGGAGGAACGCACCAGCGGCCCCCGCGACCTCGTCTCGATCCTGCTCGGCTCCAACCTCTGCCTGGGCGTGATCGTCTTCGGCTGGCTGCCGCCGTCCTTCGGCCTGGGCTGGTGGGCCTCGGTGAGCGCGATCGTGGCGGGCACCCTGCTCGGCACCGCCCTCACGGCCCCGCTCGCCCTGATCTCCCTGCGCACGGCGACCAACCTGTCGACGTCCTCCGGCGCCCAGTTCGGCGTGCGCGGCAGACTGGTCGGCTCGGTCGTCGGCCTCCTGCTGGCCCTCGGCTACACCGCCCTGACGGTGTGGATCGGCGGCGACGTGATGGTGGGGACGCTGGGCCGGCTGACCGGGCTCCCGGCGAGCGGATGGTCGTACGGCGTCGTCTACGGGCTGCTCGCCGCGGCGACCGTCGCGGGCGCGGTGTACGGCTACCGCGTGCTGCTGGCGATGTCCCGGGTGCTGGCGGTCGGGATGACGGCCCTGCTGGTCCTCGGTGTCCTCGCCTACGCCCCGCACTTCACCACCGCCGCGCTGCCGGAGGCAGGCGGGTACCTGCTGGGCGGCTTCTGGCCTACCTGGCTGCTGGCGCTGGTGGCGGCGGGGCTGTCCGGTCCCGTCGCCTTCATCACGCTCCTCGGCGACTACACCCGCTACATCTCCCCGGCCCGCCACACCTCACGCCGCGTCCTGCACGCCACCTGGCTGGGCCTCGTCGCGGGTCTCCTGGTCCCCCAGCTCTTCGGCACCTTCACGGCGTACGCGGCACGCGCGGCGGCGGACTACGCGGGCCCCCTGGTGTCGGCGTCCCCCGCCTGGTACCTGGTCCCGCTGCTGCTGGCCGCCTCCGCAGGGTCGGTCGGCAACGCGGGGCTGATGCTCTACTCCATGGGCCTCGACCTGGACGCGATCCTGCCGCGCGCGTCCCGGGCGACCGCGACGTACACCGTCGCCGTGGTCGCGACGGCCTGTGTCTTCGTCGGGCACTACCGGTCGTCGGCGCAGGACGCGATGACGTCCTTCGTGCTGCTGCTGACGGCGATCGGCACCCCCTGGGCCGTCGTCACCCTCATCGGCTTCGCCCGCTGCCGGGGCGTCTACGACCCGGAGGCCCTCCAGGTCTTCAACCGCCGCTCCCGGGGCGGGATCTACTGGTACCGCGGCGGCTGGAACCTCCCGGCGACGGTGTCCTGGGCGCTGGGCGCCGGCGTGGGCCTGCTGGCGGTCTCGCTGCCGTCGTACGAGGGGCCGCTGCTGTCGCTGACCGGCGGGGTGGACTGCAGCTTCCTGCTGTCGGGGCTGGTCGGCGGGGCCGTGTATCTGCTGCTGTCGCGCGGGGAACACCCGCGGGCCGCCGCGGAACCCGTGGCCGCCGCGGCCCGGACGAAGCGGTAGGCCCCGAAAGGGGGGGC
>NZ_JBHUXV010000066.1:0-53613 GCF_042669125.1 Streptomyces sp. NPDC057253
GGCGTGTGGAGCCACTCCACGAAGACGCTGAAGGGCGCCTGGAAGCTGGAGTTCGCGCCCAACCCCGACTATCTGCCGGGCGCTTCGAAGGCCACCGACCCCGCCGCGCCGTACAAGAACATCACCAGCGACATCGCGATCGACCCGAAGGACCCGAGCAAGGTCGTGCTCGCCGTCGGCTGGCGCAGCGGGGACGACTACAACGGCTTCTACACCAAGGTGGGCGGCGCCTGGACGCGGATCACCAGCGGTCTGGGCGACCTGCCCGCCGACGCGGACGACGTCGGCAGCGTCACCTTCGCCCGCTCCGCCGACGGCTCCCGCTACTACGCCATCGACCAGTCCCCCGAGCAGCTGAACACCAACCCGGACAGCGGCCTGGCGGGCATCTACGTCTCCAAGTCCGGCTCCCCCACCGGCCCTTGGACGCAGATCGCCGACTACCACACTCTGGCGGCCGCCGGTTCCGCGCTGACCACCGACGGCTACATGCCGGGCGTGCAGGCCTGGTACAACCAGTTCCTCACCGTCGACCCGAGCGACCCGGACCATGTGTACGCGGGCCTCGAAGAGGTCTACGAGACCAAGGACGGCGGCTCCACCTGGTCCACCGTCGGCCCCTACTGGAACTTCAACTTCCCCTGCTGGAACATCGATCCGGCCAAGCAGACCGGTGACTGCAACCCGACCACCCACTCCGACCAGCACGGCGTCGCCATCGGCCGCTACCACGGCAGGAGCTTCGTGTACGTCGGCAACGACGGCGGCGTCTACAAGCGCCCGGTCGACGGCGCCCAGGACGCCTCGGGTCACGCCACCGACTGGACCTCGCTCAACGACGGCACCATCGACACCCTCCAGTACTACTCGGTGGGCGTCGGCAAGGACCTGGCCCACGGCGGTGTCTCCGTCACCGGCGGCCTCCAGGACAACGGCCAGTCCATCCTGCGCAGCAACGACAAGGTGATGGGCTCCAACTTCGGCGGCGACGGCGGCGACACGCTCACCGACCCGGCCAACGGCTGCGACATCGCCGAGGAGTACGTCTATCTCGCCATCCAGGTGACGCAGAACTGCGCGGTCAACGACGGCAGTTGGCTCACCGACCCGAGCAAGGTGACGTCGTACGGTGTCGCCCCGCCCGACAACGCCACCGGTGAGGCGCGCTTCATCGCCCCGCTCGCGGCCGACGCGAAGAACAGCTCGACCTGGATCGCGGGTGGTCGGCACGTCTGGGTGCAGACCCACGGCTACGCCATCCGCAGCGGCGACGAGTGGACGAGCCTGGACGACCTCGGCGCGGGCCACACCGCGACCGCCGTCGCCGTCTCGGGCGGCAAGGTGTACGCGGCCTGGTGCGGGCCCTGCAACAACCAGGGCTTCACCCGCGGCATCGCCGTCGGCAACGCGGACGGTACCGGCTGGCACGACATCGTCCTGCCCGCCACCGGCGCGGACGGCACCGTGCCCAACCGCTACCTCAGCGGGTTCGCCGTCGACCCGAAGAACGCCGACCACGTCTACCTCACGGTCAGCGGCTTCTCCCGGCAGTGGACCGAGGGGCCGGGCGCCGGCGTGGGCCATGTCTTCGAGTCGAAGGACGGGGGCACCACCTGGAAGGACGTCTCGGCGAACCTTCCGGACGTGCCGGCCGACTCCGCGGTCGTCACCCCGAACGGCGGCCTCGCCGTCGCCACCGACCTCGGCGTCGTCTACCGCGCGCCGGGCCGCACCCGGTGGCAGCGGGTCGGTTCGCTCCCGGCCGTCGCCGTGCTCCAGCTGAAGCTGAGCCCCGACGGGCGCACGCTGTACGCGGCCACCCACGGCCGCGGCATCTACACCATCCCGGTGCGCGACTGCGGCTGACGCGCGCGGTCCGGTGCGGGAGGGGTGGCCCTGGAAACCCGGGGTCACCCCTCCCGCGCGTACGGCGTCACCGTGACGGCGAGCGTGAACGCGACGCCTCCCGTACCCGCCACGTCCGGTTCCTTCGCCGACACGCCGATCTCGGCGCTGCCGCCCCGGGTCCCGGCGGACCGCAGCGAGATGCGCGCGGTTCCGTCGGCGGCCACGCGCAGGCCGAACACCAGGACGAGGGCCGGCGCGGAACTGCGCACCGCCGTCCACCGCTTGCCGTCCGTACGGGGTCGCAGGACCAGGGAGACGACCGTCCCGGGCCGCACGCACACCTGCCGCCGGACGGGGTCGCCGGGGGCGACGGTGACCTCCACCCGTCCCGCGAGACAGTCGCTGCCCGAGGGAGAGGGCGGCGAGGCGGGCGCGGACGGGGCCGGCGACGAAGGCGGCATGGGCGGGAGGGACGTAGGAATCGATGTGCCCGCCGTCGTCCCGCGTGAAGGGCTCTCCGAGGGCCCCTGCGTCGCGGGTCCGCCGCCGTCCGATGTCCCGCACGCGGCCAGGACTCCCACCAGGGCGATCACGCATCCCCCGAGCCGCCACCACCGCATCGCCGCACCTCCGAGCCGTTCGCCTGCCCACCAGCATGCTCCGCCGACCGTCGGCGGACCCCAGGAACCCGCGGGGCCTTACGGAGTGATGACGTGCGGGCGCTGTTCCGTGATCCCGCGACGGCCCGGACCTAGCGTGGCGGTATGCGCGTACTGGTCACCGGCGGTGCCGGGTTCATCGGGTCCCATGTCGTCACCACGCTCCGGGAGCGTGGGCAAGAGCCGCTGGTGTTCGACGTACGGGAGGATCCCGGCGCGGACGTGCGGGATCCGGCGGCCGTCCGGCGCGCCCTGTCCGGCGTGGACGCCGTGTGTCACCAGGCGGCGAAGGTCGGCCTCGGCAACGGTGTCGCCGACGCGGCGGAGTACGCCTCCCACAACGACGTCGGCACCGCCGTGCTGCTGGCCGCGATGGCCGAGGCGGACGTACGGCGTCTCGTGCTGGCCGGGTCGATGGTGGTGTACGGCGAGGGGCGGTACGCGTGTCCGCGGCACGGGGTCGTACGCCCCGGGCCGCGTGCCGTCGCCGACCTCGACGCGGGCCGCTTCGAACCCCCTTGCCCGGTGTGCGGCGCCCCGCTCTCCCCGGGACTGACCGGCGAGGACACCCCGGCCGACCCCCGGAACGTGTACGCGACGACCAAGCTCGCCCAGGAGCACCTGGCCGCCGCGTGGGCCCGCTGCACCGGCGGGTCGGCGGTGTCGCTGCGCTACCACAACGTGTACGGGCCGGGGATGCCGCGCGACACCCCCTACGCCGGGGTCGCCTCCTTCTTCCGCTCGGCGCTGGCCCGCGGCGAGGCGCCCCGGGTCTTCGAGGACGGCGGGCAGCGGCGGGACTTCGTGCATGTGCGGGACGTGGCGGCGGCCAACGCGGCGGCGCTGGAGGCCTCGCCGGCCCCGGGCACGCTGGCGGTGTACAACACGGGCAGCGGTGACCCGCACACGGTCGGCGAGATGGCCCGGGCCCTGTCCGCCGCGTACGGCGGCCCCGCCCCGGTGGTCACCGGCGAGTACCGACTCGGCGACGTACGCCACATCACCGCGGACTCGACCCGCCTGCGAGACACGCTCGGCTGGAAGCCGGAGATCACGTTCGAGGAGGGCATGACGGAGTTCGCCCGGGCGGGGATGCGGGACGGGTAAGGGGGGAGGGGGCGCGGCGCCGGCACAGGCGGGGGGTGGGGGCTCGGAGGCAGTCCGGGTGCCGGCCCGGAAACGGACCCGGGGCGGGACCCGGAAGCAGGCCGGGTGCGGGCTCGCAGGCGGAGCGGGGAGCGGAGAGGAACACACCCCGTGCCCGCCCCAGAAACACCCCCCGGCGCGGACCCAGCAACATGCCCCGTGACGCGGCCCGGAAAACAGACCGGCGTCGCCCGGGGCGGAGGAGCCGGTGGTGCTGTTCGTGTCATGAAGCGGCGGCGGGCAGCACCACCTCGAAGCGGCAGCCGCCGGGGATGTTGTGCACGGTCGCCCGCCCCTGGTGCGCCTCCACGATCCCCCGCACGATGGCGAGGCCGAGGCCGGCCCCCGCCGGCGGCGTCCGGGCGTGCGTGCCGCGCCAGCCCGTGTCGAAGACGCGCGGCAGGTCCTCGGGCGGGATGCCGCCGCAGCCGTCCGTCACCGAGAGCACCACGCCCTCGGCGGTACGCTCCGCGGCGATCGCGACCGTGCCGTCGGCCGGAGTCCGGCGGATGGCGTTGACCAGCAGGTTGCCCAGGACCCGGCTCATCTCCTTGCCGTCCACCTCCACCGGCACCTGCTCGACCCGGCCGCCCACCAGCCGCACCCCGTGCTCCCGCGCGAGCGGATCGGCGCCGGCCAGCGCGTCGCCGACCAGGTCGTACAGCGAGACGCGGGTGAGGGCGAGGGGGAGGGTGCCGGCGTGGATGCGGGAGAGTTCGAAGAGGTCGCCGACCATGTCGTTGAGGCGCTCGACCTCGGTGCGCATCTGCCGCAGATAGCGGTCGGGGTCGGCGGCGACCCCGTCCTCCAGCGCCTCCGACATGGCGCGCAGACCGGCCAGCGGGGTACGCAGGTCGTGCGAGATCCAGGCGACGAGTTCGCGCCGCGAGGTCTCCAACGCCCGCTCCCGCTCCCGGGATTCGGCGAGCCTCGCACTGGTGGCCGCCAACTCCCGGCTGAGCGCGTCCAGTTCGGCGGTGGCGGGCTCGGCCGGGGCGGTGAAGGCGCCGCCGTCGCCGAAGGAGCGTGCCGCTATGGCCAGTTCATGGCTGCGGGCGACGACCCAGCGGCCCAGCAGCAGGGCCGTGGCCAGGGAGACGACGGCCGCCATGGCGACGACGGTCGTGACGACGGTCAGGTCGTGCGGGGAGAGGAACATCGCCCAGGCGACGGCGAGGGTGCCCGCGAGCATCGCGACGACCCCGACCGCCGCGATCACGGTCAGGGACGCGGTGAGCGAGCGGCGTCGGATCAACCGCAGCGCGCCCGCGCCGGCGAGACCCGTGACGGCGGCGCCGGCGAAGGCGTACACCGCGATGAGAAACGTGTCCCGCATGATCACTCCTCCCCTGCGACGCGGTCGGACTCCCCGGCAGGTCCGGAATCCCCGGGGGACCCGGACCCCCCGGCCGGTTCGAAGCGGTACCCCACTCCCCACACCGTCTGGATCAGCCGGGGCCGGGCGGGGTCGTCCTCGACCTTGCCGCGCAGCCGGCGGACATGGACGGTGACGGTCGACAGGTCGCCGAAGTCCCAGCCCCACACCTCGCGCATCAGGTCCTCGCGGCCGAACGCCCGCCCCGGATGCCGCAGGAAGAAGGAGAGCAGGTCGAACTCCCGCAGGGTGAGCGCGAGTTCGGTGCCGTTCTTGGTGGCCCGGCGCCCCTCCGGGTCGACGCTCAGACCGGCCGCCGCCAAACGCTGCCCGGTGACGGCCGGCCGGCTGCGGCGCAGCACCGACTCCACCCGCAGCACCAGCTCGCGCGGGCTGAACGGCTTGGTGACGTAGTCGTCGGCGCCGACCTCCAGGCCCAGGATGCGGTCGTCCTCGTCCCCGCGGGCGGTGAGCATGATGACCGGCACCGGGG
The DNA here is from genome assembly GCF_042669125.1 of Streptomyces sp. NPDC057253. Lineage (NCBI taxonomy): Bacteria > Bacillati > Actinomycetota > Actinomycetes > Kitasatosporales > Streptomycetaceae > Streptomyces > Streptomyces sp. NPDC057253. Next base: position 5,522 of record NZ_JBHUXV010000066.1, read on the forward strand.
CGTGCGCGCGGATGCGGCGGCACACCTCCAGGCCGTCCATGCCGGGCAGCATCAGGTCGAGGACCACGAGGTCCGGGCGGTGCGCGGCGGCACGGGTGAGGGCCGTGGGGCCGTCGTCGGCGCGGTCCACCACGTATCCGGCCCGGTCCAGGTACCCGGTGACCACCTCGGCGACGGTCGGGTCGTCGTCGACGACGAGGATCCGGGGCGGCGCTTCCGGGGGCCCGAGGGGTTCGTACGACTGCTGCATGCTCCCAGCCTGGCACCGAGCCGCCCGCGGTGCCGTGCCCGAGGGGCCCGCGGCCTGTGACGTCCGCGTTTCGTAAGGAGCGGGAGTCCGGTATGTCAGGTTCGCGTTCGTAGGGTGAAAGCCGTGACGACGACACCTTCCGAACCTTCCGACGTCGATGTGGTGCTGCCCTGCCTGAACGAGGCCGAGGCCCTTCCCTGGGTGCTCGAACGGATTCCGCCGGGCTGGCGCGCACTCGTCGTCGACAACGGTTCCACCGACGGTTCGGCCGCCGTCGCCCGGGCACTCGGTGCGACGGTCGTGTCCGAGCCGCGCCGGGGATTCGGCGCGGCCTGCCACGCCGGGCTGCGGGCCGCCACCGCGGACGTGGTGTGCTTCTGCGACTGCGACGCCTCCCTCGATCCGCGGCTCCTTGTCCCCTTCGTCCGCGAAGTGCGGGACGGCGAAGCCGACTTGGTGCTCGGGCGGCGGCGTCCGCGGGGCCGCGGGGCCTGGCCCGCGCACGCCCGGGCCGGCAATCTCGCGCTCGCCCGGATGCTGCGCCGCCGCACGGGGCTGCGTCTGCACGACCTCGGTCCGCTGCGGGCGGCCCGGCGGGAGCCGCTGCTCGCGCTCGGGCTGACCGACCGGCGCAGTGGCTATCCGTTGCAGATGGTGGTGCGCGCCGCCGACGCCGGCTGGCGGATCGCCGAGCACGACGTGCCGTATCTGCCGCGCACGGGAGCCTCGAAGGTGACGGGCACCTGGCGGGGCACGTGGCAGGCCGTACGGGACATGAGCCGTGTCCTGGCGGAAGCGCCCTCCGAGGCGCCGGCCGTCGGAAGGGGGGCCCGGTGACCACCCTTCTCGTCATCGCCAAGGAACCGCGCCCTGGCCGGGTCAAGACCCGGCTGACCCCGCCGTTCACCCCCGAGGAGGCCGCGTCGCTGGCCGAAGCCTCGCTCGCGGACACCCTGGAGACGGTCGCGGCGACCCCGGCCACCCGCCGGATCCTCGTGCTCGACGGGGAGCCAGGACCCTGGTTGCCGGCCGGATTCGATGTCGTACGACAGTGCGCGGGCGGTCTGGACGAGCGGCTGGCGCACGCGTTCGCGCGGTGCGCGGGGCCGGCCCTGCTGATCGGCATGGACACCCCGCAGGTGACGCCGGAGCTGCTCACCGCGGACTTCGCGGGCTGCGACGCGTACTTCGGGCCGGCCGAGGACGGCGGCTTCTGGGCCCTCGGTCTGGCCGACCCCGACCCCGCCCTGCTGCGCGGCGTGCCGATGTCGACGCCGGTGACGGGGGCCGTGCAGCGCGAGCGCCTGCTCGCGGCCGGCCTGCGGGTACGGGACCTGCCCCCACTGCGGGACGTGGACACGGCGGCCGACGCGGCGGCGGTGGCAACCCTGGCCCCACGGGGCCGCTTCGCGGAGAGGCTGGCGGGCTGCACGGGCAGAGCGTCAGAAGGGGGCAACCCGGCACAGGGCACGGCCACCGCCCCACCGAACCCGAACCTGAACCCGAAACCACCAACTACCGCCCCACCGAACCCGACTCCACCAGCCACCCCACCGCTGCCGGCATCCGGCCCGCGCCCACCCGTGGCCGGGCGATGAGCAGCCCGACCACGACCACCCCCACCGCCACCGCCTGGGCCGCCGCCGACCCCTACGCCACCGCTCTCCGCGCCGGACGGGGGCCCCTCTTCCTCCGTCGGGCCGACGGCTGGCTTCTGCCGCTGGAGGTGGAGCGCTGGTGCGCGGCTGCGGACGCGGTCGATCGGGCCGTGCTTCAGCGGTGCGAGGGGACCGTGCTGGACGTGGGGTGCGGGCCCGGGCGGCTGGTGGCGGAGCTCGCCGGCCGGGGCCGGGTCGTCCTCGGTATCGACGTGAGCGAGGCCGCCGTCGAGCACACCGTGCGGCTCGGAGGCCAGGCGCTGCGGCGTTCGGTCTTCGAGCCGCTGCCCGGCGAGGGCCGCTGGGGCACCGCCCTGCTCATGGACGGCAATGTCGGCATCGGCGGCGACCCGGCCGCCCTGCTCGACAGGATGGCCCAACTCCTGCACCCTGGGGGCCTGTTGATCGCCGAGACGGCCCCGGTGGACATCGACGAGCGCGCCCGGGTGCGGGTCGTCGGCCACACCGACGCACCCGGCGCCGGCGAGACGTTCCCCTGGGCCCGGCTCGGTACCCGGGCGCTGCTGCGGTACGCGCGCGGCTGGGAGCGGGCCGGTCAGTGGACGGCCGGCGGACGCTCCTTCGCCGCCCTGCGCAACCGCAACCGCGACCACGACCGCGACCTCGACCGCGACAGCAACCGCACCCGCGACCGCGACCCGGGCGGCAACCCGCGCCGCGACCGCAGCAACCGCAGCACCAGCAGCAGCGCCGAACCGCCGAACAGGACGGCGGTGATCAGCAGCCAGCGGCCCAGGAACACGTCCCCCGGCAACCCGGTGGCGGACCGGTAACGGCTCTCCACCATCCCGCTGATCAGCGGGAACCACACGAGCAGCAGCAGCGCGGAGAGGGCGGCCGGTACCCGTACGTACCCCGCCCACGCGCGGCGCGTGCCGAGACCGCGCAGAAGCGCCCGGTCCAGGGTCGCGTACAGCGGCAGCAGCACGAGGTCGTGCAGCAGGGCCGCCCCGACGAACCACAGCGCCACACCGAACCAGTCGTCGGCGAGGAGCCGTACGCCCGCATAGGCGGCCAGTGCGAACGAGGCGGCGAGCAGAAGGAGTTGGAGGGGGCTGCCGACAGGGATCCGCGGTCGCATCACAGGTCTCCGAAGGTCATCCGGGCCACCCACTTGGTGTTGAGCACACCGGGCGCGGCGGGCACGATGATCCGCGCCGGGTGGCCGTGGTCGGGGGACAGCGGCTCGCCGTTGACGAACAGGGCGAGCAGGGAACGCGGGTCGGCCACCTGGTTGGCGCGCAGGGCGGCCCGCCGGAAGGAGCCGTGCCGTTGCAGGGACTCCACGAAGACGTCCGGCGGGTCGTCCTCGTGGCCGACGAGCGCGGCGAGGTCCCGCAGCCGCACCCCGCGCCACCACTGGTCGGCGGTCGACCAGCCCTCCACACAGGCGATGGGCAACGCCGAGCTGTGCAACGGGAGTCGGAGCAGCTCGGCGCGGCTGAGCCGGACCGTGCCGGTGCGTCCCGTCACGACGAGCCGCCACGCCTCCTCGTCCCGGTCCGCCGCGGTGATCCCGGCGTGGGCGGCGGTCTTGTTGATCTGGAAGCCGTTCGGGCCGTCGGCGGGATCGCCGCCGTGCGGTGCGAGGAGGGCGGTGCGGCGCAGCGGACCGCCGAGGCTCTGTCCCACGGTGGTGGCGAACAGCAGCAGCGAGCCGCCCCCGACGAACCACAGGGCGCCGCGCCGGGAGACGGTCGGCTCGGCGGGCCGCGGGGACACCAGGTCGTTCTCCCCGTCCCGGCATCCGCGCATCCCCCGCAGATTGCGCAGCGCGGCCGGCGTCTTGAGGACCGCGTGGGCCAGGAAGGCGGCGAAGAACACCCAGGCGCCGTAGAAGTGGAGCCGGTAGAAGGAGCCGGGGAAGACGTAGTCGAGCTGGACGTTGAGCAGCCCGGTCACGAACTCGAACAGCGCGCCGCCGACCAGGAGCAGCAGTGAGATCCGCTCCAGGGCGTGCGCGAGCGAGCGGGCCGGCGGCAGCGTGAACAGCCTCGGCACCACCGACCACAGCTTGGCGAGCAGGACCGGGACCAGGGCGATGCCGAGGGTGACATGGACGCCCTGGGTGAGCCGGTACAGCCAGTGCGGGTCGGTCGGCCAGGCGAAGAGGTAGAAGCCGAGGAGGCCCTTGTCCGGGGTCTTGTCGTTGACCGGCGACAGGTCCGGGTTGTACGCGGCGTACGACAGCAGGCCCGTCACGAACAGCACGGTGATGCCGACGAGCAGGACCAGGCCCAGCACCGAGGTGAACCAGGGGCCGCGCAGGGGACTGCGCCAGAAGCCGGGGGACGTGGGGAGCCGCGGATCGCGTGGATCGTCTCGCATGAGCCGACCGTAGGCCGGGACCAGCCCACGAAAGGGTTCTCGACCCATGACGAAACTCTGACGTCGGGCCCGGACGGGCGTCTTCGACCGGCTGTCCGGCCTAGCGTGCCGGTGTGATCCGCACCCAGCTCCCCACCGAGCGGCCTGACCGGCCCCCCGCCGAACGCTCCGCCCCGTCCCCCGCCGCCCGGCGCCGGGACCTGTACGCGGCCGGGGCCGCCGTCCTGCTGGTGACGGCGGCCGTGCTGGTCGGCCGCCACATCCAGGGGACCAGCCACACGCTCTTCGTCAACTGGCCCCCGCTGCTCGCGTCCTGGGACCCGCACCTGGGCCCCGGCACCCCGGCCGCCGTCCTGGTGGCGGTCGCTGTCGTGGCGTACGGCCCCGCCCTCGCCGTCCGTCTGCGCTGGCGGACCCTGCTCCCCCTGGTGTGGGCCACGGCGACGGCGTGGACCTTCTCCCTCGCCCTCATCGACGGCTGGCAGCGGGGCATCGCGGGCCGGCTCACCACCCGCCACGAATACCTCCAGGTCATCGACCGCTTCCACGACATCCCGGGCACGCTGCAGGACTTCACCCACCACATCCTGCTCGACTCCCCCGACCACTGGCCGGCCCATGTCGCCGGGCACCCGCCCGCCGCGCCGCTCACCTTCGTCCTGCTCGACCGGATCGGGCTGGGCGGGGGCGGCTGGGCGGGGGTCTGGTGCGTCACCGTCGGGGCGACGGCCTGCGTGGCCGTGCTGGTCACGGTCCGCGCGCTGGCCGACGAGACCCTCGCGCGCCGGGCCGCGCCCTTCCTCGCCCTCGCTCCGGCCGCGGTGTGGACGGGCACCTCAGCCGACGGCTACTTCGCCGCGGTGGCGGCGTGGACGGTCGCGCTGCTGGCACTGGCGGTCACCAGGCGGTCCCTGTGGGCGGCGGGAGGGGCCGGGCTGCTCTACGGCCTGACCTGCTACCTGTCGTACGGCCTCACCCTCGTCGCCCTGATCGCGGGGGCGGTCCTGGTGCTGGGCCGGGACGGGATCCGCCGTCGCCCGGTGCTGCTGGTGCCGCTGCTCGCCGGACTGGCGGTGGTCCCGACGGCGTTCACGCTCGCCGGGTTCGACTGGTGGGAGGCGTACCGGCTGCTGGTCACGCGCTACGACCAGGGCGCGGGCGGGGTCCGGCCGTACGGCTACTGGGTGTGGGCCAACCTGGCCTGCACGGTGCTCATCATCGGCCTGGCGACGGTGGCCGGGCTGCGGCGGGCGGGGGCGGTGCTCGTCCGGGACCGGCTCGGCACCCCCGGGGCCCGCCTCGCGCTGCTCGTGGCCGCCGCGCTGCTCGCCCTGCTGGTCGCCGACCTGTCCGGGATGAGCAAGGCGGAGACGGAACGCATCTGGCTGCCCTTCGCCCTGTGGCTGCTCCCGGCCTGCGCGTTCCTCCCCGCGCCGCGCCGCTGGCTGACCGCCCAGGCCGTGCTCGCCCTGCTCCTGAACCACCTGCTGCTGACGGGTTGGTGAGACGCGTCTGCGAGGGCCGGGGTGGGGCGTGACCTTGGCGCATCGCCCCGCCCTGGGGCCCGGTCACCCGTGGTGGGTCTCCCCGGCGGAGTCCCCCGTCGCCGTACCGCTCGGGGCCGCCACCCGGCGGTACGCGGCGCGGGCGTGGCCCAGGCGGGACAGGGTCGTGCCGGTGAGGGCGGCGGTGAGCAGGCAGGTGAGCCAGAAGGTGTCGCGCTGGCCGGACCAGCTGAGCGTGCCCGCGGGCGGGATCGCGAAGCCGTTGAGGAAGAGCCAGCACAGCACCGCCGTACCGGGAGCCGCCGCGAAGCGGGCGCACCAGCCCAGCAGGGAGGCGAGCAGGGACAGGACGGCGAGGGCGAGCGCGGGCCTGCCGGGGCCGATGAGCGCGTTCACCGCCGCCACGAGCAGGAGGGAGCCGGCGAAGGCGGCGGACCAGACCAGCGTCGTGGACACCGGCTCGGGGACGGGCCGCGCACCCGTCCGCAGGGACACCCACTCGACCACGGTTCGACTCCTTCCGGCGGCACGGCCGACCACCCAGCCTTCCACGCCACGGCGGTTCACGGGAGTGCGGGTTCGGCCGGAACGGGCTGCCGCCGGGGCGTCTGTATGTACAAGGGAAAATCCGGTTCATCAGTGCGCAAACGGATCACTGGATCGGTGTAATCGGCACAAATGCCGGGCCCCGCGGCGATCTAGCGTCGAAGCGCACGGGGCCGTACGAGCCAGAAAGGCATCGAGTCACTCATGCCCATCCCGCACACCGACGTCCTGCCCGCCCTCGACCTCGACACCCCGACCACCGCGCACGGACCGGAAAGCCCGACCGCCGACCCCCTCCTGCCGCCGGCCGACGAGCTGCCCGCCGCCATGTCGGAGCCGGAGACGGTCTGCCGCCGGGTCCGGGACGAGCTGATGCTCGACGGCAACGCCCGGCTCAACCTCGCCACCTTCGTCACCACGTGGATGGAGCCGCAGGCACGGGAGCTGATGGCGGAGACGGCCGAGAAGAACCTCGCGGACCGCGCCGAGTACCCGCAGATCACGGCGATGGAGGAGCGCTGTGTGCGGATGCTCGCCCGGCTCTGGCACGCGCCGCGTCCGGAGCAGGTCCGCGGCTGCTCGACCACCGGTTCCAGCGAGGCCGCGATGCTCGGCGGGCTCGCCCTCAAGCGCCGCTGGCAGGACCGCCGCCGCGCCCAGGGCAAGGACACCGCCCGCCCGAACCTGGTGATGGGCTCGAACGTCCAGGTGTGCTGGAAGAAGTTCGCCAACTACTTCGAGGTGGAGCCGCGTTACGTCCCGATGCAGCCGGGCCGCCACCACCTCACGCCCGACACCCTCACCGCCTACTGCGACGACAACACCATCGGTGTGGTGACGGTCCTCGGCTCCACCTTCGACGGCTCCTACGAGCCCGTCGCGGACATCTGCCTGGCCCTGGACGGCTACCAGGCCGCCACCGGCACCGACATCCCGGTGCACGTCGACGGCGCGTCCGGCGCCATGGTGGCCCCCTTCCTCGACCCGGACCTGATGTGGGACTTCCAGCTGGAGCGGGTGGCCTCCATCAACACCTCGGGCCACAAGTACGGGCATGTCTTCCCCGGTCTCGGCTGGGCCCTGTGGCGCGACGCCGAGGCCCTCCCCGACGAGCTGGTCTTCGAAGTCGACTACCTCGGCGGCAGCTCCCCGAGCTTCACCCTGAACTTCTCGCGTCCGGGCGCGCACGTCGTCGCGCAGTACTACAGCTTCCTGCGGTACGGCTTCGAGGGCCTGCGGGACCTGGCGGCGAGGAGCCGTACGACGGCCCGCGCGCTCGCCGCCCGGATCGCGGGCATCGCCCCCTACGAGCTGGTCACGGACGGTTCCGAGCTGCCCGCGTTCGCCTTCCGCGTGGCGCCCGGCACCGAGGGCCTCACGGTGTTCGACGTCTCCCGGGCGATGCGCGCCCGCGGCTGGCACCTGCCCGCGTACACCTTCCCGGCGCCCTGCCAGGACGTCTCCGTGCTGCGCGTGGTCGTACGCACCGGATTCACCGCGGAGCTCGCCGGCATGTTCGTCGCCGACCTGACGGAGGTCACCAGGCGCCTGCACACCGACCGGCTCTCGCCCCCGCTCAGTTAGCGGGGCGCCCGGGTCCCAGCGAGGCGCGGACGAGGGCGGTCAGCTCGTCGTCGGTGACGTCCGCCGCCTCCTGGGAGCGCAGCTTGAGGGTGCCCTTGCCGCTGAGGAGCCCCGGGTGCCGGGAGAGGAGGTCCGCGCCGGCGTCCGCGTCCCAGCCGTAGACCGAGACGCCGTGCCGCCACACGCCCACGTGCAGCCGGCGGTCGCCGACCCGGTACGTGGGCATGCCGTAGGAGAGCACGACGGTCGCCTCGGGGTACGCCCGCAGGATCAGCCCGTGCAGCCGGTCGAAGAGCGGTCGGTGCTCGGGGGCGATGCCGTCGATATAGGTCTGCGTCTCAGCGTCCATACGCCCCATTTTGTACAGGGGAGACCGGCGTCACAGTGATGTTGCGGGAAAGGTCACAGCCGTGCCCTCTGCTGCTCCTTTGGGGGTCTGGCCTAGCATCCGAGCATGACGGTCCTGCCTGACGACGGGCTTTCGCTGGCCGCCGAGTTCCCTGACGCGAGCCTTGAGCACTGGCACGGCCTGGTGGCCGGTGTCCTGCGCAAGTCCGGCAAGGAAGTCTCCGGCGCGGCAGCGGAGGACGCCCTGTCCACCGCGCTCGAGGACGGGTTGCGCACCCGGCCCCTGTACAGCGCGCACGACACCGCACCCGAGCCCGGCTTCCCCGGCTTCGCCCCCTTCGTACGGGGTGCCCGGCCCGAGGGGAACACCGCCGGCGGCTGGGACGTACGGCAGCGGCACGCGGTCACCGACAACACCGCGGTGCTCTCGGACCTGGAGAACGGCGTCACCTCGCTGTGGCTGGTCGCCGGCGAGGGCGGCATCCCGGTCGCGTCGCTGGGCCAGGTCCTCGACGGCGTCTACCTCGACCTCGCACCGGTCGCCCTCGACGCGGGGCGCCGATTCGCCGAGGCCGCCGAGGAGTTGCTGCGGCTCTACGGCGAGCGCGGCATCGACGGCAAGGCCGCGCGCGGCAGCCTCGGCGCCGACCCGCTGGGCCACGAGGCCCGTACCGGCGAGGCGTTGGACTTCGCGCCGGTCGTCCCGCTCGCGCGCAGGTGCGCCGAGGAGTACCCGGGGCTGCGGGCACTGACCGTGGACGCGCTGCCGTACCACGAGGCCGGCGGTTCGGCGGCGCAGGAACTGGGCGCCTCGATCGCCACCGGTGTCGCCTATCTGCGGGGGCTCACCGAGGCCGGGCTGAGTGTCGAACAGGCCTGTGCCCAGCTGGAGTTCCGGTACGCGGCGACGGCCGACCAGTTCCTGACCATCGCCAAGCTGCGCGCGGCGCGCCGGCTGTGGGCGCGGGTCGCCGAGGTGTCCGGGGCGCCCGGCGCGGGTGCGCAGGCGCAGCACGCCGTGGTGTCGCCGGTGATGATGACCCGCCGTGACCCGTGGGTGAACATGCTGCGCGCGACGATCGCCACGCTGGCCGCGGGGGTCGGCGGCGCCGAGGCCGTCACCGTGCTGCCCTTCGACCACGCGCTCGGCCTCCCGGACGCGTTCGCCCGCCGTATCGCCCGCAACACCTCGACGATCCTGGTCGAGGAGTCGCATCTGTCCCGGGTGATCGACCCGGCGGGCGGCTCCTGGTACGTGGAGCGGCTGACCGACGAACTCGCCGAGTCCGCCTGGGCGTTCTTCCGGACGATCGAGCGCGACGGCGGCCAGGCGGCCGTGCTGCGCTCCGGCCGGCTCCGCACGGACCTGGCGACGACGTGGGCGCAGCGCTCCAAGCGGCTCGCCACCCGTCGCGAACCCATCACCGGCGTCAGCGAGTTCCCGCATCTCTCCGAGAAGCCGGTCGAGCGGGAACCCGCCCCGGAGCAGCCGTCCGGCGGTCTCCCCCGCGTCCGGCGCGACGAGGCGTACGAGGAGCTGCGCGCCCGCTCCGACGCCCACCTCGCGGCGACCGGAGCCCGCCCCCGGGTCTTCCTGGCCGCGCTCGGCCCCGCCGCCGCCCACACCGCGCGCCTGACCTTCGCCGCCAACCTCTTCCAGGCCGGCGGCATCGAGCCCGTGACCGAGGGCACCTTCGAGGAGAGCGGCGCCACCGAGGCCTGTCTGTGCTCCAGCGACGCGCTGTACGAGGAGCGGGCCGAGGAGGTCGCGGCAGCCCTCAAGTCGGCAGGCGCGGAGCATGTGTTCCTGGCCGGACGCCCTGGGCAGTACTCCGGCATGGACTCCTACGTCTTCGCGGGCTGCGACGCCGTAGCCGTGCTCACCGCCACCCTCGACCGCATGGGAGTGTCCTGATGTCCAGCATCCCTGACTTCACTGGGGTCGAGCTGGGGACCCCGGCGACCGATGCCGGCGCCGACGAGTGGCGTACGGCCGTCAAGAACGCCACGCAGGAGGCCGAGCCCGTCTGGGAGACCCCGGAGGGCATCGAGGTCAAGCCGCTGTACACCGGCGCCGACCTGGAGGGCCTGGACTTCCTGGAGACGTACCCGGGCGTGGCGCCGTATCTGCGCGGGCCCTACCCGACGATGTACGTCAACCAGCCCTGGACGATCCGTCAGTACGCGGGCTTCTCCACCGCCGAGGAGTCCAACGCCTTCTACCGGCGCAACCTCGCGGCCGGCCAGAAGGGCCTGTCGGTCGCCTTCGACCTGCCCACGCACCGCGGTTACGACAGCGACCACCCGCGGGTGACCGGTGACGTCGGCATGGCGGGCGTGGCGATCGACTCGATCTACGACATGCGGCAGCTCTTCGACGGCATCCCGCTGGACAGGATGACCGTCTCGATGACGATGAACGGCGCCGTGCTGCCGGTGCTGGCGCTGTACATCGTGGCGGCGGAGGAACAGGGCGTCGCGCCCGAGAAGTTGGCCGGGACCATCCAGAACGACATCCTCAAGGAGTTCATGGTCCGCAACACCTACATCTATCCGCCGAAGCCGTCGATGCGGATCATCTCCGACATCTTCGCGTTCACCTCGCAGCGGATGCCCCGCTACAACTCCATCTCGATCTCCGGCTACCACATCCAGGAGGCGGGCGCGACGGCCGACCTGGAGCTGGCGTACACCCTCGCCGACGGCGTGGAGTACATCCGGGCGGGCCGCGAAGCCGGGCTGGACGTGGACGCGTTCGCGCCCCGGCTGTCCTTCTTCTGGGCGATCGGCATGAACTTCTTCATGGAGATCGCCAAGCTGCGGGCGGCCCGGCTGCTGTGGGCGAAGCTGGTGCGGCAGTTCGACCCGCAGAACGCCAAGTCCCTTTCCCTGCGCACCCATTCGCAGACCTCCGGCTGGTCGCTGACCGCGCAGGACGTGTTCAACAACGTCACCCGCACCTGTGTCGAGGCGATGGCGGCGACCCAGGGCCACACCCAGTCGCTGCACACCAACGCCCTCGACGAGGCACTGGCGTTGCCCACCGACTTCTCGGCGCGCATCGCCCGCAACACCCAGCTGCTGCTCCAGCAGGAGTCGGGCACCACCCGGGTCATCGACCCGTGGGGCGGCAGCGCCTACGTGGAGAGGCTGACGTACGACCTCGCCCGCAAGGCCTGGCAGCACATCCAGGAGGTGGAGGCGGCGGGCGGCATGGCCAAGGCGATCGACGCCGGCATCCCCAAGCTGCGCATCGAGGAGGCGGCGGCCCGCACCCAGGCCAGGATCGACTCCGGTCGCCAGCCGGTCATCGGCGTCAACAAGTACCGGGTGGAGACCGACGAGGCGATCGAGGTCCTCAAGGTCGACAACTCCTCCGTGCGCGCCCAGCAGATCGAGAAGCTGCGGCGGCTGCGCGCCGAGCGGGACGAGACGGCCTGCCGCGACGCCCTCGACGCGCTGACCCGGGCGGCCGACGGCGAGGGCAACCTGCTGGAGCTGGCCGTGCGCGCGGCCCGCGCCAAGGCCACGGTCGGCGAGATCTCCGACGCCCTGGAGAAGGTCTACGGCCGGCACGCGAGCCAGATCCGTACGATCTCCGGCGTGTACCGCAACGAAGCAGGGGAGTCGCCCTCCGTGGACCGCACCCGCGCCCTGGTGGACTCCTTCGAGGAGGCCGAGGGCCGCAGGCCGCGCATCCTGGTCGCCAAGATGGGCCAGGACGGCCACGACCGCGGTCAGAAGGTGATCGCCACCGCCTTCGCCGACCTCGGCTTCGACGTCGACGTCGGCCCGCTGTTCCAGACCCCGGGCGAGGTGGCCCGCCAGGCCGTGGAGGCGGACGTGCACATCGTCGGCGTCTCCTCGCTGGCGGCCGGTCACCTCACCCTCGTACCGGCGCTCAAGGAGGCGCTGGCCGAGGAGGGCCGGGAGGACATCATGATCGTGGTGGGCGGGGTGATCCCGCCGCAGGACGTGCCCACGCTGCTGGAGATGGGGGCCGCGGCCGTCTTCCCGCCCGGGACGGTGATCCCGGACGCGGCGTACGACCTGGTGGAGCGTCTGTCCGCCGACCTCGGGCACGGGCAGTGATCGATCTCGACGCGTATGTGAAGGGTGTCCTCGACGGGAAGCGGGCGACCGTAGCCCGCGCCATCACCCTCGTCGAGTCCACCCACCCCCGACACCGGTCCCTGGCACAGGAGTTGCTCACCGAGCTGCTCCCGCACAGCGGCCGGGCGCGGCGGATCGGGGTGAGCGGGGTGCCGGGCGTGGGGAAGTCGACGTTCATCGACGCGTTCGGCACGATGCTGACCTCGCAGGGGCACCGGGTGGCGGTGCTCGCGGTGGACCCGTCCTCCACGCGCACCGGCGGCTCGATCCTCGGCGACAAGACCCGGATGGAGCGCCTGGCCGTCGACCCGAACGCCTTCGTGCGGCCCTCCCCCAGCGCGGGCACGCTCGGCGGGGTGGCCAAGGCGACCCGGGAGTCGATGGTCGTGATGGAGGCCGCCGGCTACGACGTGATCCTCGTCGAGACCGTCGGCGTCGGGCAGTCCGAGACCGCGGTCGCCGACATGGTCGACTCCTTCCTGCTGCTGAGCCTGGCCCGCACCGGCGACCAGCTCCAGGGCATCAAGAAGGGTGTTCTGGAGCTCGCCGACGTGATCGCGGTCAACAAGGCGGACGGCCCGCACGAGCGCGACGCCCGCGCCGCCGCCCGTGAACTGGCGGGCGCGCTACGGCTGATGCACGGCAAGGACGCCTTCTGGACTCCCCCGGTGCTCAGTTGCAGCGCCCGGGAGTCGACCGGTCTGGACGTGGTCTGGGAGCGGCTGGAACAGCACCGGACGCTCCTCGACTCGACGGGGCGGCTCACCGCCAAGCGCAGGGACCAGCAGGTCGGCTGGGCCTGGGCGATGGTGCGGGACGAACTCCTCGGGCGCCTGCACTCCCACCCGGCCGTCCAGGCCCTCGCGCCCGGTCTCGAACAGCAGGTCAGGAACGGCGAGTTGACGGCCACGCTCGCCGCCGAACGCATCCTGGGGGCGTTCGGCACGGACCCGGACTGACCCTCTCCACCGGGGGCGGGGACGGCACTCGTTCAATCGATCGGTTGAACGCGGATTCCATCGCGGGGCGGCTCGTCGAGCCGTACGGACGACGCGGGGGCCCGCCAGGCCGCAGCACAATGGCGATCGCCCATGGCGCCGGGCTCCAACGTCACCCCCCATCAGAGAGGTCCCCGCAGCGTGTCCAGCTTCCTCAGCAGACGACGTGTCCTCACCACCGGTGCCGGTGCCGCGCTCGGTCTCGGCGCGGTCGGTGCCACCACGGCCACCGCCTCGGCCGCCCCCGCCCGGCACACCTCCGGCCCCGAGGAGACCCGCACCCTCGACGAGCTCTACCAGGCCGCCCTCAAGGAGGGCGGGAAGCTCGTCGTCTACGCCGGCGGCGACACCCCCACCCAGCAGGACGGCACGAAGGCCGGCTTCAAGGCACGCTTCCCCGACATCGACCTGACGCTGATCGTGGACTACAGCAAGTACCACGACGTCCGCGTCGACAACCAGTTCGCGACGAACACCCTCGTCCCCGACGTCGTCCAGCTCCAGACCCTCCAGGACTTCGTCCGCTGGAAGCGGCAGGGGCGCCTGCTGCACTACAGGCCGGCCGGGTTCTCGAAGGTGCACGACGGGTTCAAGGACCCGCAGGGCGCCTGGGTCGCCGTGGCGGCGATCGCGTTCAGCTTCATGTACGGTCCCCAGGCCGTGGGGTCCGACGCCCCTCGCACCCCGCTCGACTTGGTCGACCCGAGGTGGAAGGGCGCCATAGCCTCGTCGTACCCGCACGACGACGACGCCGTCCTCTATCTCTACAGCCTGTATGCGCGGACCTACGGCTGGTCGTGGGTGGCCCGACTCGCCGCGCAGGACGTGCGGTTCGCACGGGGCAGCAACTCTCCCGGCGACGCCGTCCGCGCCGGGCAGAAGGCGATCGGGGTCGGCGGTTCGGGCAGTCTCGTCGCGCCTTCCTCGTCCCCCGTGCGCTTCGTCGTACCGGAGGAGCACCCCTTCATGGCCTGGGGCCAGCGTGCGGCGATCCTCCAGCAGGCCGCGAACCCCACGGCCGCCAAGCTGTATCTCAACTGGCAGCTGTCCACGGCCACCCAGCAGAACGCGTTCAACGGCTGGTCGGTACGGACCGACGTCACCCCGGGGGGCTCCCTGAAGCCGATTTGGGAGTACCCGAACGCCCACCTGGACGGCTTCCCGAAGTTCATGGCGGACCGCGCCGAGGTGGAGCGCTGGAAGCAGACCTTCGCCCTGTACTTCGGCGAGGTGAAGGGCGACCCCACGCCCGGTTGGCTCGGCCTGCACCCGGGAGCCTGACCGCACGAGCGCTCTTCACACCGCTCATACAGCCGGTGGATAGACTCGGACCCCCTGTCCCGATGGATCTTTCGTTCAGGGGGTTCGTCGTGTACGACCACCGCGCCCTGCGGCACGTCCCGCACCTCGTGTTCTTCGTGGTCGTCGGCTCCGCGCTGGTCCGGCTCGCCGAGCTGCACCTCGCGCTGTGCTGGGACATCGTGATCCTCAGCGCACTGCTCGCCACGACGTACGCGGCCGGACTGGCCCTGGGCGAGAGACTGGGACCGCTCGCCCGGCATCTCTGGGTGGCGGTCCTCGTCGCGCTGTGGACGTGGCTCGTGCTGCTCACCCCGGCCGTGCTGACCGAGGCCTACGTCTGGTGCGCCCTGCCCCTGGCCTGCGCGGCCCTGCGCGCACTCGGCCGCCGGGCCGCGGCGGTGGCGGTGGGCGCCGTGACACTGGTGCTGATCGGCCAACTCACCCGCAGCGCGGGCGGGTTCGACGCGGAGAAGGTGCTCATCCCGGTGGCCGCCGTGTGGGGCACGGTGGCCCTGTACCGGGCCCAGCAGCGCGCCGCCGCCGAACGCCAGCGCCTGGTGGAGGAGTTGCGCGGCACCCGTGACGTGCTGGCGCGGGAGCAGCGGCGGGCCGGGATGCTGGCGGAACGCGAACGCATCGCCCGCGACCTGCACGACACGCTCGCCCAGGAGCTCTCCGGCAGCCTGATGCTGCTCCAGGCCGCCGAGCGGGACTGGGAGCATCGCCCGGACACGGCCCGGACCCGGGTCCGCGCGGTGGCCGACGGTCTGGACGTGAGCCTCGCGGAGACCCGCCGCATGATCCGCGACCTCACTCCCTCCGTGGTCGCCGAGGAGGGCCTCCAGGGCTCCCTGCGCCTGCTGTGCCTGCGCGCCCAGCAGGACGGCACGGCGCCGCGCGTGCTGTTCCGCGCCACCGGGGTCCACCGCCCCGAGCTGGACGACCGGGCCGCCACCGCCCTGTTCCGGGTGGCGCAGGGCATGCTGGCCAATGTGCGCGAGCACGCGCGCGCCGGCAGCCTGCTGGTGACGCTGCACCACGGCACGGACCGCGTCGACCTCGACGTGTGCGACGACGGTGTCGGCCTCGACCTCGCCCGCGTCGACGGCCCGTCCGCCACGGGCCGCGGCTTCGGGCTCCCGGCGGCCCGGGCGCGGCTTCGGGAGTACGGCGGTGATCTCGCCGTCGAGGGCGGGCCCGGCCGGGGCACCCGGATCCGGGCCACCGTCCCCGCCCGGGTGCGCTCCGAGGCGCCGGCGGCGACGACCAGGCCGGCGGCGGTCCGGTGACGGCGTCCCCGCTGCGCCTGATCGTCGCCGACGACCACGCCGTCGTACGGGCCGGGCTGCGTGCGCTGCTGGAGGGCGAGGCGGATCTCGACGTCGTCGCGGAGGCCGCCGGTCCCGAGGAGGCCGTACGCCTCGCCGTCGAACTGGCGCCTGATGTCGTCCTGATGGACCTGCGGTTCGAGGGCGTGGGCGGCGGTACCGGGCCTGCCGACGGCGTCGAGGCGGTGCGCGCGCTGGCCGCCCGGGCTCCGGACGTGCCGGTGGTGATGCTGACCAGCTATTCCGGACGCGTCGACGTGGTGCGTGCGCTGGAGGCCGGTGCGCGCGGCTATGTGCTGAAGGCCGGACCGCCGGAGGACCTCTTCCGGGCCGTGCGCAGTGCCGCGGTGGGCGGGATGGGGCTCGCGCCCGAGGTGGTCGGCGATCTGGTCGGCCAGGTGGTCGACCCGGCACCGGAGTTGACCCGCCGGGAGCGGGAGGTCGTCCGGCTGATGGCCGACGGCCACAGCAACCGCGCCATCGCCGCGTCCCTGTACCTCAGCGAGGCCACCATCAAGACCCACCTGGTCCGCGTCTACCGCAAGCTCGGTGTCGACAACCGAGCGGCGGCGGTCTCGGAGGCGGTCAGGCGGGGCTTGCTGGAACTGACGTAGGACGCGGTCCGGGTGCCGGTGGGGCCGCCGACCGGTCCTCCTACGCGCCGGGCGGTATCTCCTGAGACCTCGGGGAGATGCCGCGCACCTTGGCCACGGCCACCGCCATCTGCTGCCGTACCTCCTCCGCGACCGGTGTGCCGTGGACGGCGCCCATCAGGTTCTCGGCGAGATGGTGCAGCTTGGTGTTGGTGTTCTGGGAGGCGGTGACCAATACCGTCCAGGCGTCCTCGGAGCTCAGCCCGAAGGAGGCCATCACGATGCCGCGGGCCACGTCGATGGACGGCCGGGTCCGCATCGCCCGGCGCAACTGGGCGACCTCCAGACGCAACTCCTCGTCGACGTCCACCTCCAGCTCCAGCTCCGGCTCCGGCTCCGGGTCGCCGTCCGACGTCACGGGGCTGTCCGATCCCGCCGGACCGTGCGCGCCCTCCGCCTTGAACAGCTCCCCCGCCCCCGTCAGGTCGAGCAGCCGTTCGACGGCCGGCCCGCAGGAGCGGACGGTGACCGTCTTGCCCTGGTCGAGGGCCACCCGGCGCAGGTCCAGCAGGACGTTGAGCCCGGCGCAGTCGCAGAAGCCGACGCCTTCGAGGTCCAGGTCGACGCCGGTGGCCGAGCGGTCGAGGGCGGCGTACAGCTCCGGCTGGAGCCACTGGGCGCCGATGTCCAGCTCGCCCCGGCAGATGACGTCCACCCGGTCGCCGGCCGCCACGGCCTCGATGGAGGCCAGACACGGCGGACGGGTGTCCGCCGTGGTGAGGGGCTGCGCCGAGTGCGCAGGTTCCGGCATGGCCCTCTCCCTCATGTGCTCCGTTGCCTCGCTCACCAGATTCGCTGTGTCCACCCACATACGTCAACTAATACATGAAATTTAGTTCCGGTTTTTGGATGCGTGAATGTGTGGTCGCTAGAGTTGAGCCATGGATGGAGTGCCCCAGCCACACACCGGATGGACGTTCGTCACCAATCACGCACGGGTCCTGGCCGCGATCGCCGACAACCACAGCGCCCGGATCCGCGACATCGCCGCGCACTGCCGGCTCACCGAACGCGCCGTACAGAAGATCATTTCCGATCTGGAGCAGGACGGGTACCTCTCACACGTCCGGGAGGGCCGCACCAACACCTACCGCATCGAGTCCGGCCAGGTGCTGCGCCATCCCGCCGAGGCGGGCCTGACGGTGGCGTCCCTGCTGTCCCTGCTAGTCCAGGACGAGGCGATCCGTTCCACCGGTCCCGAGAGCCCCGGCGGGATCCCGGAAACATCGCGTCCCTGACAGCCCGGCCTCAGGCCGGCGCGCCGAACCACCGGGGCAGGTGCTCGAGGAGTGCGTCCTGGTCCTCGCCCACCCACGCCACATGGCCGTCCGGCCGCAGCAGCGCCGCGGGCACGTCCAGCTCCGCTGCGGTGTCGACGACGTGGTCGACCCGGTCCGCCCAGCCCGCCGTCGAGAGCCGGCCGGTCCGGTCGAGCAGCAGGCCGCGGCCGCCGTGGGTCAGCTCGTAGAGGCGGCCGCTCGTGAGCGGGATGTCCCGCAGGCGCCGGCCGAGGAGCTCATGGCCCGCGCCGAAGTCGTAGCGGACGCCGATCGCGGTGAGTTTCTCGATCAGGTACCGGTTCACCTCGTCGAAGTCCATCAGCTCCGACAGCAGTCGGCGAACCGCCTGCGGCCCCGGTTCGGCGGACAGCAGCTCCATGCCCGCCCGGGTGGTGTTCAGCACGTCGGCGGCCACCGGGTGCCGTTCCGCGTGGTAGCTGTCCAGCAGCCCCGCCGGAGCCCAGCCGGCCACCTCCGCGGCCAGCTTCCAGCCAAGGTTGAACGCGTCCTGGATGCCGAGGTTGAGCCCCTGCCCGCCCACCGGCGGGTGGACGTGCGCCGCGTCCCCGGCCAGCAGCACCCGGCCGACGCGGTAGCGCTCCGCCTGCCGGGTGGCGTCGCCGAAGCGGGACAGCCAGCGCGGTGAGTGCACGCCGAAGTCGGTGCCGGCGACCGCCCGGAGCTGCCGCCTGAACTCGTCGAGGGTCGGCGCGACCGTACGGTCCTCGCTCACCCCCTCGGCGGGTACGACGACCCGGTACAGCCCGTCCCCGACGGGGGCGAGGCCGAACAGCTTCCGGGTCCGGCGGATCTCGGTGACCACGGCCGTCACCGTCTCCGGCGGCACGCCCACCTCCATCGCGCCGAGCAGTGTCTCGGCCCGCGCGGGGATGCCGGGGAAGCCGACGCCGAGCAGCTTGCGCACGGTACTGCGGCCGCCGTCGCAGCCGACGAGGTGGCGCGAGCGCAGCCGGGTGCCGTCGGCGAGTTCGGCGGTGACGCCGGTGCCGTCGGCGTCCTGGCTCAGTCCGACCAGTTCGCAGCCGCGCCGGATCTCGGCGCCGAGCTCGACGGCCCGCTCGGCCAGCAGGCGGTCGGTGACGGGCTGCGGGATGCCGAGGGTGTAGGCGTGCGCGGTGTCCAGCCGCTCGGGCAGGGGCTTCACGACCCCGGCGAGGAGGCCGCCGACCGGGCTCCGCTTCCCGTGCGCCAGGAACCGGTCCAGCAGGCCCCGCTGGTCCAGCACCTCGATGCTGCGGACGTGCAGTCCGAGCGAGCGCACGATGGCGGTCGGCTCCGCCTCCTTCTCCAGCACGACCACCCGGACACCGTGCAGCCGCAGCTCGGCGGCCAGCATCAGCCCGGTGGGCCCGCCACCGGCGACGATCACGTCGAACACCGCGTCCTTCACACCCCCTGCGGCTGGAGATAGCGCGCCAGCAGGTCGTCCAGGGTGACCAGGCCGGTGAGGGTGCCGGACCCGTCCCGTACGACCGCGAGGGACGCCCGGTTGCGGCGCAGGAGGTCGATCGCGTCGGCGACCTTGGTGTCCTCGGTCAGTTCCGGGACCGGGCGGGCCAGGGTGCGCGCGGTGGCGGTGCGGCCCCGGGCCCGGGCGACCAGGGCGTCCCTGGCGTGCAGGGAACCTAGGACCCGGTCGTCCTCGCGGACCAGCATGCGGGTGCGGTCGTGGGCGGCCGCCGTACGCAGGACGGTGTCGAGGTCGGCGGTGCCGGGCACCGAGGTGATGTCCGCGGCCGGGATCCGGACGTCGCCGACCGGGGTCTCGGGCTCGGTGAGCGAGCGGGTGAGCAGCTCCGAGTCGGTCTCGCTGATCAGTCCGAGCCGCTCCGACTCCTCGACCAGGTGGGTGAGTTGCTCACGGTTGTGCACCGAGGCGAGTTCGTCGCGCGGGGTCACCCGGCACAGCCGTACCAGCGCGTTGCTCAGTTTGTTGAGCACCGAGATCAGCGGCCGGACCACCTTGACGACACCCCGGAAGGGCGGCGAGAGCAGCATCGCGGACCGCTCGGGGTGGGCGATGGCCCAGGACTTGGGGGCCATCTCGCCGACCACCATGTGCAGGAACACCACCACGACCATGGCGACCACGAAGGCCACGCCGTAGCTCAGGGCCGGGGGCAGGCCCAGGTCGTGCAGCAGCGGGTCGAGTTCGTGGGAGATCGCGGGCTTGGAGACCGAGCCGAGGCCCAGGGTGCAGACGGTGATGCCGAGTTGGGCACCGGCCAGCATCAGCGACAGCTCGCGCATCCCGGCCAGTGCCGCCTTGGCACCGCGCCGCCCCTGGGCCGCCGCCTTCTCCATGCGGTGCCGCTTGGCGGCGACCAGCGCGAACTCGGCGGCGACGAAGAACCCGCTGCCGATCAGCAGCAGGACGGTGACGAAGAGGGCCGTGGGAAAGCTCATGCCTGGCCCACCCTGACGTGGAGCGCCGTCGGGATGCTCATGCCTCGCCCACCCTCTCGATGCGGACCCGCTCCGGCACATGCCGGTCCAGCGTGCGTACGTCGATCACCGCGCGTCCTGCGTCGAGCAGGTCGACGGTGACCCGGTCGCCGATCGCCGGGAAGCGGCCGAGGCGGTCCACGACCAGTCCGGCGACGGTGTCGTAGTCCTCCTCCTCGGGGAGTTCGATACCGGTGGCGTCGGCGATCTCGTCGAGGCGGCGGCCGGCGTCGACCAGCCAGCCCTGGCCGTCGGGCACGGCGAGTTCGGTGACGGTGTCGCTCTCGTCGGCGATGTCGCCGACGAGTTCCTCCGCGATGTCCTCGTAGGTGACGATGCCGGCGATCCCGCCGTGTTCGTCGAGGACGACCGCGAACTCGTCGTCCCGCTCCCGCATCTGCTCGACCGCCTCCGGCAGCGGCAGCGTGTCGGGCAGCAGCAGGGGCTTGCGGGCGAGGGAGCCCGCGGTGGACCGGGCCAGCTCCTCGGCCGGCAGCCGCATCAGTTCGCGTACGCCGAGGACGCCCGGGACGTCGTCGGGGTGGTCGCCGAGGACCGGGTAGGTGGAGTGGCCGTGCTCGGCGATCAGGTCGACGGCCTCGGCGGCGGTGGCGTCCTTGCGGACGAAGACGGCGTCGACGCGCGGCACCATCACCTCGTCGAGGGTGCGCTCGGAGAACTCCAGGGCGTGGTCGAGGAGTTCGGCGGTGTCTTTGGGCAGCTCGCCCTGCTCGTGGGACTCGCCGATAAGGTGGCCGAGCTCCTCCAGAGTGGCGCCGTGGTGGAGTTCCTCGACGGGTTCGATGCCGACCCCGCGCAGGAGGCGGTTGGCCGCGCCGTCGAAGACGCGCACCAGCGGGCCGACGACCTTGAGATAGCCGAGCGTGGAGGGCGCGAGGGCCTTGGCGAGCCGCTCGGGGACGGCGATGGCGAGGTTCTTCGGGGCGAGTTCGCCGAGGACCATCTGGACGACGGTGGCCAGCACGAAGGCCAGTACGACGGAGATGCCGCCGACGGCGCCCTCGGGGATGCCCATACCGGTCAGGGCGGGCTTCAGCAGCGCGGAGACCGAGGGCTCGGCGATGAATCCGACGACCAGTCCGGTGACGGTGATGCCCAGTTGGGCGCCGGACAGCATGAACGACAGCCGCTCCAGCACCTTGAGCGCGCGGGCGGCCTTGCGGTCACCGGCGTCCGCCTGGCGGGAGAGGGCGAGCCGGTCCGCGGAGACGTACGCGAACTCCTGCGCGACGAAGTAGCCGGTGCCCGCGGTCAGCAGGAAGACGGCGAGCAGGCCGAGGAGGGCACTGGTGGTACTCAACGGCGGGTCGATCGCGGCGGATGGGAGTCCGTCGGTGGGGCGGACACGGGTGTACTCCTTCAGTAGGGGGGTGCGTCGGATGAACGACCGGGGCGGAAGCGGCGTTCCCAGGTCTACCAGCCGGGCGGCGGAACCGCCCGGCGATCACACGGCGGCCGGCGCCGGGCCGACCAGTTCGGACAGGACGTCCTCCATGGTCACGAATCCGAGGACGGCGCCCGTCTGTCCCGTCACCGCCGCCAGATGGCTCCCGTCGGCGCGCAGCGCGGTGAGGGTGTCGTCCAGCGGGGTGTCGATGCGGACCCGGGTGACCGGGTGCAGCGCGGAGCGCGGGAAGGGCCGGTCGCGGTCGGTGACGCCGAGGGTGTCCTTGATGTGCAGATAGCCCAGCAGGGTGCCGTCGGGCCCGGTGACCGGGAAGCGGGAGTACCCCGCGTCGGCGGCCACCCGCTCCAGCCGGGCCGGGGTGACCGAGACATCGACGGTGCGCATCTTGGGGACCGGGACGAGGATCTCGCCGACCGGGCGGGTGCCGAGCTCCAGGGCGTCCCGCAGCCGTTCGCCGTCGGCCGGCGAGAGCAGCCCGGCCTCGCCGGCCTCGACGACCATGCGGGCGAGCTGGTCGTCGGTGAAGACCGACTCGACCTCGTCCTTCGGTTCCACCCGCAGCAGCTTGAGCAGGGTGTTGGCGAAGGCGTTGATGCCGAACACGAAGGGCCTGAGCGCGCGGGTGAGGGCCACCAGGGGCGGTCCGAGGAGCAGCGCGGTCGGCACGGGGGCGGCGAGCGCGATGTTCTTCGGGACCATCTCGCCGATCAGCATGTGCAGATAGGTGGCCAGCGACAGGGCGATCACGAAGGCGATCGGGTGCACCAGGCCGGGCGGGACGTGGGCCGCCTCGAAGCCGGGCTCCAGCAGGTGGGCGATGGCCGGTTCGGCGACCGCGCCGAGCACCAGCGAGGAGACGGTGATGCCCAGCTGGGCGGTGGCCATCATCGCGGAGAGGTGTTCGAGACCCCACAGGGTCATCCGGGCCCGCTTGTTGCCGTCACGCGCGCGTGGCTCGATCTGGCTGCGGCGCACGGAGATCAGGGCGAACTCGCCGCCCACGAAGAACGCGTTGGTCAGCAGGGTGAGGGCGCCGACGAGCAGTTGGACGGTGGTCATCGGGACTCCTCCCCCGCGGGGACCGGCACCCTCGACGGTTCGGTGATGCGGATCAGGTCGGCGCGGTGGTGGTCGACGTCCAGGACCTCCAGGCGCCAGCCGTCCAGGTCGAGGTCGTCGCCCTTGGCGGGGATGCGCGCGAGGCGGGTGGCGACCAGTCCGGCCACGGTCTCGTACGGCCCCTCGGGCGCCGTGAGCCCTATCTCGGCGAGCCGGTCGACGCGGACGGAGCCCTCGGCCTCCCAGGCCCCGGCGCCGGCGGGCCTGAGGTCGGGCCTCTCGACGGGGTCGTGTTCGTCACGCACCTCGCCGACGACCTCCTCGACGATGTCCTCGACGGTCGCGACACCCGCGGTGCCGCCGTACTCGTCGATGACGACGGCCATGGTGCGGGTGGCGCGCAGCCGCTCCAGGAGCCGGTCGGCGGGGAGGCTGTCCGGGACCAGCAGGGGTGCGGTGGCCAGTTCGGTGACCGGGGTGACGGTCCGCTTCCCGGGCTCCAGGGCGAGCACGTCACGGATGTGCACGGTGCCGACGACCTCGTCCAGGCTGTCGCGGTAGACCGGGAAGCGGGACAGGCCGGTGGCGTGGGTGAGGTTCGCGGCGTCGGCCGCGGTCGCGTGGGCTTCGAGGGCCTTGACGTCGACGCGCGGGGTCATGACGTTCTCGGCGGTGAGCTCGCCCAGGTGCAGGGTGCGCACGAACAGCTCGGCCGAGTCGGCCTCCAGGGCGCCCTCGGCGGCGGAGTGCTCGGCGAGCGCGACCAGTTCCTCGGGGCTGCGGGCGGAGGCCAGCTCCTCGGCGGGCTCCAGGCCGAAACGTCGTACGACGGCGTTGGCGGTGTTGTTGAGGTGGCGGATGAAGGGGCCGAAGACGGCGGTGAAGGCGCTCTGGGGACCCGCGACCACCTTGGCGACGGCCAGCGGGCGGGAGATGGCCCAGTTCTTCGGCACCAGCTCGCCGACCACCATCAGCACGACGGTGGACAGGGCCACGCCCAGCGCGGTGGCCACCGGTGCGGCGGCCCCGCCCAGGCCGACATCCGCCAGCGGGCCCTTGAGGAGGGCAGCGAGGGAGGGTTCGGCAAGCATGCCGATCACCAGGGAGGTGACGGTGATGCCGAGCTGGGCGCCGGAGAGCTGGAAGGTCAGCCGCCGCGCGGCCTTGAGGGCGCCCTCGGCGCCGCGCTCACCGGCCGCGGCGGCCCGCTCCAGGTCACCGCGCTCGACGGTGGTCAGCGAGAACTCGGCGGCGACGAACACGGCGCAGGCCAGCGTCAGCAGGAGGGCCAGCAGGAGCAGCAGGATCTCGGTCACCGGGCCGCCGCCCTGCCCTGGTGCGGGTGGGACGCGGCTCGGCTGGTACTGGGAGGCTCACCCATTGCGGGTCCGTGGCTCCTTCAGGTCGGGACGACTTTCCCCCAATGGTAAAGGACAGGCAAAGCAGGTTGGCAAGGGGCGGCCGGATAATTTTCTACGCACCTGTAGAAAGGCGCTACAGGGGGGTCGCCGCGTGCAGCACCAGGGCTAGCGTCAGGGCGGAGTTCGCGGAGGACATCGCCGACATGGCCGTACCGGCGGCCGCCGTCCAGGCCGCCGCGCCCACCGCGGTGAACAGCGAGGGCCAGGTGCGGGTCGCGGGGGCGGGACCCAGCAGGGCGGCCACCCGGCGCGGCACCGGGCCGGGCAGCGCGAAGCCCGCGAGGGCCGGGTCCGGCGCGGGACGGGAGATCAGGGCCGCCCTGCCGATCGCCCGGGCCACCGTGCGGCGGTCGCCGACGGCCTTGGCCGCCTCCTCGTCGGCCCAGCGTTCCGTGGTGTACGAGACGGCCGTGCGCAGGGGCCGCAGGAAGGGGTTGGCGTCCGCGGCGAGACGGGCGACCAGCAGGAAGCGGTGGTGGCGGGCGGCCAGGTGGGCGCGCTCGTGGGCGAACAGGGCACGGCGTTCGGCGGGGCGGAGTCCCGCGAGCAGGGCCGTGGTCACGACAACGCGGTCACGGGAGCCGCCGGGCAGGGCGTAGGCGTACGGCAGCGGGTCGTCGAGCACCGCGACCTGCGTGTCCGGCAGGCCGGCCAGCGCCCGGTGGGCCCCGCGGCGCGTCCGGCGGTGCCGCCACAGCGTGCGCGCACACACCGCGGCCACGGCGAGCAGCACGGGGATGGCGGCCTGGCCGGCCACCTCGTCGTACGGCACCGCCTCCCGCACCTCCCGGTCGGACCAGCCGTCGGGCAGCGGGTTGCCGGGCAGCTGCGCGGTGCCGACCACCATGAGCAGTCCGAGACAGACCGTGCTGCACAGGGCCATCACCCCGGCCACGGCGGTCAGCAGCCGGGTCGCGACGCGCGGGTGCAGATGCTGTTCGGCGAGCCGGGCCACCGGCCACGCGGTGAGCGGCAGGACCAGCGGCAGAAAGACGAACACCCCCATGAGGCCTCAGTCTTCCCCTTCGTCCCGCGCCTGACCCAGCAGCTCCCGCAGCAGCTTCTCGTCGTCGGCGTCCAGCGAGGTGACGAAGCTGGCCAGTACCGCCTCCCGGTCGCTCTCCCCGTCCAGCACCCTGCGCATCCGGTGCGCGGCGAGCCCCGCCTCGTCCGCGACCGGCGTCCACACGAAGGAGCGGCCCGAGCGCTCCCGGGTCACCACGCCCTTGGCCAGCAGCCGGGTCAGGATGGTGATCACGGTCGTGTAGGCGAGGCCGCTGCCGAGGCGTTCCTGCACCCAGCCGGCGGTCGCCGCTCCGTCCGCCTCCCGCAGGGCCGACAGGACCTGCGTCTCCAGCTCACCCTGTCCCCGCCGGGGACGCCGGTGATCCGTCATGCCCTGTCTCCCTTCCGCTGCCGCGCACGTCACGGGCGGTCCATGGTAAGGACACCCGGCGGGGGGTGCGGGGTACGCTGCCGGTCCGGCGGGCGTCTCGTCCGGCTTCGGTGTCCACCCCTGACGGAGGCCTTCCATGTTCGGACTGAGCGAGCTCGTGATCATCCTGATCGTCGTCATAGCGGTCATCGCCGTCAAGAAGGGCCCCGAGCTGGTCCGTTCGGCGGGCAAGTCGGCACGCATCCTCAAGGCGGAGGCCCGCGCGACGCAGGACCCGCAGCCGGCGCCCCAGGTGATCCCGGGCGAGGTGGTCGAGCCCGGGGAGGCGGCGGGGCCGCGGTCGCGGGAGACCGGCACGGCCTGATCAGCCGGGGCCGCGCGGCGGGTGAGGCCCCGGACAGTGCGTCACGGCCCGCAAGACGGCCGCCGCGGCTCACAAGGCCGGGCGCGGCGGCTCAGAAGGCGGGCGTCGCGGCTCGGGAGGCGCGCACCGCGGCTCGGAAGACGGCCGTCACGACCCCGGAGTGCCGGGCGGCACGGCCCGGGAGTGCCAGGCGTCACGGCCCCGGAGTGCCGGCCGTCACGACCCCGAAGTGCCAACGTCACGAACCCGGAGTGCCGGGCGTCACGGCCCCCAAGTGCCGGTCTTTCGTCGACCCGGCTGCCGGACGGGCCCCGGATGGCCCATGATGAGCGGGCCATGCACCGATCCGTCACGACGACTCGCGCGCCCTGGCCCGTGCTGCGGGCCGCGGTGTTCGCCGTCGTCGGCACGTTCCTCGGGGTCAGCGCCCATCATCTGCTCGCCGAGGGGCCGGTGCCCTGGACACGCGGTGCCGCAGCGGCGGCCGTGCTGTTCGCGGTGGGTCTCATCGGCGTCCAGCGACCCCGCAGCCTGGCGACCGTGGTGACGTGCAGTGTCGCGGGCCAGTCGGGTCTGCATCTGTGGCTGACGCTCACGGCGGCCGCCCAGCACTCCGACGGGCATGGCCACGGTGCCCGGCCGGCCTGGCACGAACAGCTCCACGACTCCTTCGCCATGACGGCGGCCCACGCGCTGGTCGCCGCGCTGGTCGCGGTGCTGCTGCACCGCGCGGACGCGGTCTGCTGGACGCTGGCGCGCGGGGTGACGGCGGCGATCGACGGGGCGCGGGTCCGACTGGCCGCCCTGCGGCTGCTGTTCGCCCGGCCCGCGGCACCCGGGCCGACGGCCGCACTCACCGTCGTGCCGGCGCACGACGAACGACCGCTCACCGCACGGCCGTTGCTGGCGCACGCGGTGGTACGGCGGGGTCCTCCGGCGACGAGCGCGGCTCTCGTCCACTGACCCCACCGGGGACGCCGCTCCGGCCCACGCCGGACGGCCGCCCCGCCATACCACCTGCCTGGAGATCTGCATGTCCCGTATCACCCTGCCCCGCCTGTCCGCCGCCGTCGCCGCGGCCGCGACCGCCGTGGTGCTGACCGCCGTTCCGGCCGCCGCCCACACCGAGGTCGAGGCCGACAAGGCCCAGGCCCTCGCGGAGAACGTCACCCTCACCTTCCACGCCGAGGCCGAGTCCGACAGCTCCGGGATCAAGCAGCTGCGGGTGGTCCTGCCCGAGGGCATCGCCCCCGCCGACGTCACCTACGCGAAGGGCCCCGCGGGCTGGAAGTTCACCACGAGCAAGGACGGCTACAGCGTCGGGGGCAAGGAGCTGAAGACCGGCGCGAGCGCCGAGTACTCCGTGGTCGTACGGCAGTTGCCGGACGCGGAGGAGGTCGCGTTCAAGACCCTCCAGGCCTACGGCGACGGGCATGTCGACCGCTGGATCGAGCTGGACGAGAACGGCGAGAACCCGGCGCCCACGCTCAAGCTGAAGGCGGCGGCACCGGGCGCGAAGCCGGTCGCCCCCTCCCCGAGCGTCGACGAGAGCCCGTCCCCCGCGGACCCGACCCCGACCCCCGAGGAGACGACCCCGGCCGCCTCCCCGCAGGCCGCCGCCACCACCGAGGAGGACGACGGCGGCCTGTCCGCGGGCGCCTGGACCGGCATCGGCGCGGGAATCCTGGTGGCGGCGGCCGCGGTGGTCTTCGCGGTACGGCGTCGGGGCGGCGCCGGGGAGTGACCCACCGCACGCCGTGCGCGGGGACCGGGCTCCCCGCGCGCCACTCCGTCCCGGTGATTTCCCGTGCGTCCCGGATGAATCCGCCGTCCCCGGGTAGGCCAGCCACACCGCCTACCCGGAGACGGAGTGCCATGACCTGTGCGAACTCCCCTGCACGGCACGGGACCTGGGCGGTGGCGCTCGCCGTCACCGCCCTCGTCCTCACCGGAGCCTGCGACGACCAGGACGGCGGCGGGGACGGCGGCGCCTCCCGGACGGCCCGGTCCTCCGCCACCGGATCGGCGGTCCCGACCGCGGCCGGGACCTCGCCGTCGCCGTCCGCCTCCCCGACCCCCACCCGCACCGCGCCCGAGGATCCGGAGCGGGCCGAGCAGGACATCCGGGAGGCGTGGACGGTCCTGTTCGCCCCCGGCTCCTCGCTGGACGAGCGCAGTGCCGTCGTCGAGGACGGCGAGGAGAACGCCCTGATGATCGACAACCTCTTCCGCGACCCGAGCGGCAGCAAGCTGCGCGCCGAGGTGACCTCGGTGTCGTACACCTCCGACGTGAGCGCCGAAGTGGCCTACGACCTCGGCCTGGACGACCGCCGGCTCGACACCGGCGGCCCGGGGACGGCCGTACTCCAGGACGGCCGGTGGAAGGTCGGGCTGCGGACGGTGTGCGCGCTGACCCGGCACGCGCAGGACGCCCCCGAGGCGCCTAGCTGTGTGGTGCCGTCGTCCCCCGATCCTGCCGGAACAGGTCGTTGAGCTCCGTCTGGGAGAGCTGGTCGGCGGCGTAGGAGAAGGTGCCGCGGTCGGCCAGCTCCCGTGCCGCGTCGAGCAGTCGGCGGTACATCGCGCGGGCGATGCTGCCGCCGACCGTGACCCGTCGCACGCCGAGTTCGCGCAGGTCGTCCAGGGAGAGCGCGTTGCCGGTCAGGCCCATGACCACGTTGAGCGGGCCGTCGATCTGGCGGACCAGGGTGCCGATGGTCTCCGCGTCGGCCGCGCCCGGGACGAAGGCGCAGTCGGCGCCGGCCTCCAGGTAGGAGTTGGCCCGCCGTACGGCCTCGTCGAGCGGGCCGCCGACCAGGAGCACATCGGTGCGGCCGACCAGGACGAACGGCTCGCCGTCGCCCGCGAGGGTCTCGCGGACGGCGCGCACACGGTCGACGGCGAGCTTCTCGTCGTAGAGCGGGCGGCCGCGGTCGCCGGTGAAGTCCTCGATGTTGCCGCCGGCGGCTCCCGAGGCGAGCGTCAGCGCGACGGTCTCGGCCACCGTCTCGGGCGACTCGCCGTATCCGTCCTCCAGGTCCGCGCTCAGCGGTACGGCGAGCCGGTCCGCCATCTCCCGGACCCGGCGCAGCATGGTGGCGCGGTCGACGCGGTCCTCGGGCGGCTGCTCGGCGAAGAAGTCGTGGTCGGGGCGGCCCAGGGAGAACGCGACGCCCGCGCTGGTGGTCGCCACGGCAGGGAACCCGGCCGCCTCCAGGATCCGGGCGCTGCCCACGTCCCACGCGTTGGGGAGCAGGAAACAGCCCTCCCGGTGCAGTTCGACGAAGCGCTGCGCCTTGGCTCGGCGGTCGGTGTCCACGCGGTCCTTCCCGGCCCGTCGCCCCTCGACGGACTCAGGGCGAAGGTACGCCGCGGGACCCGCGGGCGGCAGCCGACGGCTCAAGTGCGCGCGCCTCCACGCACAGCGACGCACACCGCACGGATAACGAGTCCCTCTCCGGGCACTCGGAGAGGGACCCTCCGGATCCGCGAGGAGCGACAGTGGCGACAGGGCGACTCCCCGATCACGAGCAGCGCATCCTGGACGAGGTGGAGCGCGCTCTGCGCCGCGACCGCCGTCTGGACCGCCGACTGCGCACCCACCGGCTGCGCCGGTGCCCC
Organism: Streptomyces sp. NPDC057253; assembly: GCF_042669125.1. Taxonomy (NCBI): domain Bacteria; kingdom Bacillati; phylum Actinomycetota; class Actinomycetes; order Kitasatosporales; family Streptomycetaceae; genus Streptomyces; species Streptomyces sp. NPDC057253. The sequence goes on from NZ_JBHUXV010000066.1 coordinate 35,192, forward strand.
GACCTCTCCCGGGTCACCCACTACCGGCCGCATGTGATGACCGTGGGGCTGCTGCTGACGGTGGCGATCACCCTGCTGGTGCTGGGGATCGTCACCGCCCGGCCCGCGGTCATCTGGTCCTTCGCGGCCGTCTGGCCACTGGCCCTGTTCGCGTCGTTCCGCCTGGTGTGCCGCTGGACGGAACGCTGACCGTCCGCCCCGGCCTCCGGTCAGTCCTGCCCCGGCTCGAAGGCCGACTCGATCGGCCGCTCGTCCACCAGGACCCGCCCCCGCGGCGGCCCGCCGAGCAGCGCCCGTACGGCGGTCAGCAGGTCCGGCGCGACATGCTCGGCCCGTGCCGTCTCCTCCGGCCGGGTCCGCTCGTCCGGTACGAGGATCCCGTGCGCGCCCACCCGGGCCGCGGCCTCGGCGTCCGCGGCGGTGCCGACGACCGCGCAGTCGCCCGGCGCGGTGCACACCCGGCCCGCCGCCCAGAGGATCAGGCCCGGTTCGGGCGGACGGCAGTGGCAGCCGTCGTCGGGACCGTGCGGGCACACGCCCCAGATGTCGAAGGGGCCGAGGAGTTCGTCCACACGGTGGTTGAGGGCCCGCACGCCGGCGTCGTCGAGGCGTCCGTCGCCGGGCCGTACGGCGACGAACCCGGTACGGACGTCGTACAGCCGCAACAGGTCGAGCGCCTCACGGGCCCCGGATGCCGGGCGCACCTGGTCCGGGTCGAGGGCGTCCTCGACGAGAAAGCTGTCGCGGTCGAACAGGACCGTACGCACGCGCGTCATGCGCGCCACCTCCCGGCTCTCGCGTGCACTCCTTCCCCTCCCGGGTAACCGGTCGGGGCCGGTCCATGCGGCGGCCGTTGATCTACCAGGTCAGGTGGAGGCGGTACGGCGAGCGGTGGATCAAGGTCGGCCGCATGGTGACGGGCTCCTCGTCGGCGAGGCGCAACCCGGGCAGTCGGGCGGTGAGTTCCCGGAGAGTGAGGCGCAGTTGTTCGCGGGCCAGTTGCGAGCCGGGGCAGCCGTGCGCACCGAGGCCGAAGGCGAGATGGCGGCCGGGCGGGCGGGTGATGTCGAAGACGTCGGGGCGCGGATGGCGGTCGGGGTCCCGGTTGGCGCCGCCGAAGGCCAACAACACGCTCGCCCCGGCGGGCAGTTCGGTGCCGGCCAGGGTGACCGGGCGGGTCGTGACCCGGCGGAAGCCCTGGAGCGCGGTGTCGTAGCGGGCGGCCTCCTCGACGGCCGCCGGTATCCGCTCCGGCTCGGCGCACAGCAGCTCCCACTGGTCCCGGTGCCGCAGCAGGTGCAGGACGGTCGTGCCGATGAGCGCGGTGGTGGTCAGATGGCCGGCGATCAGCAGGTTCTGGAGGTGGGCGACGAGTTCGTGCCGGTGGTCCAGGGTCAGCTCGCCGGGCTCGGTGAGGGAGGCGACGAGTTCGGTGCACAGGTCCTCGCGCGGCTTGTCGTGCCGCTCGCGCACATAACGGTCCAGGAGATGCTGCATCGCCACCACGTCCTCGGCGGCGGCGACCTGCTCGCTCTCCTCGAGCGGCCGGAACAGCAGTTCCTCGGCGCGGTGCCCGCCGTGCACGACGGCCGGGACGTCGACGGGGTCGAGGCCGACGATCCGTCCGATGACATCGCCGGGCAGCTTGCGGGCGTACGCCGACATCAGCTCGACCCGGCCGTCCCCGGCGAACCCGTCGACGAGGGCGGCGGCGCGCTCGGCGGCGTAGGGAAGGACGGCGGCGACCCGCGCCGGGGAGAGCCCGCGCACGATCGGCGCGCGCAGCCGCAGGTGCGCCTCGCCGTCGGCGGTGACCACGACCGGGCGCCCGCCGAACCCGCCGCCGAGGACGGCGAACGCGGCGGGTGACGGCAGCACGTCGGGCAGCAGCGCGTTCGCCGACGAGAAGTCCTCGGGGCGGCGCAGCACTTCGCGGACGTCGGCGTCCCGGGCGACCAGCCAGGCGTCGAGCTCGGCGACCTGCGTCAGGCCTTCGGTGTGCCGCGCCCGTGCGTAGTGCGGGTACGGATCGCTCAGCAACGCGTCGAGCCTGCCGTGCCGTTCGCTGTCCACGAGACGCCCCCCTGCGGCCTGCGGTGCGGTCGGGCTCATGGTGCCGTACGGAGGCGGAGGTGTACACACGGCGAGCACGCGGACCGGGTGCCGTACGACTCCCCGCCCGCGGTCTGCTGCGCCATGTATGTGAGCTGCCCGTGAAATCCCCGCTGAGCAGGCCCGATTCCCTAAGATCGGCCCGTGGTCACCTTCCTTCTCGAACGTACGGCCCCGCTCTCCCCGGAGGAGGCGTGGCGCCGCCTCACCGAGTGGCCCCGCCACGGCGAGGTCGTCCCCCTCACGCGCGTCACCGTCGTGCCGCCCGGTCCGACGGCCGAGGGCACGCTGGTGGTGGCCCGTTCGGGAGTCGGCCCGCTCTCCTTCGACGATCCGATGGAGGTCACGGTCTGGCGCCCGCCGGCGGAGGGCGTCTCCGGCCTGTGCCGGATGGAGAAGCGCGGCCGGGTGGTGCGGGGCTGGGCCGAACTGGAGGTGCACCCGGGCCCGGGCGGTCGGGCCCGGGTGATCTGGCGCGAGAAGCTGGGGGTGCCCCTCGTCCCCGGCGCGCTGCTGGGGCCGGCCGCCCGGTCGGTGTTCGGGCGGGCCCTGAACCGGCTGCTGCGCGGAACGTGACCTCGGCGGACGTGCAACAGTGGGCGTCATGACGGCAGTTGCCGGTACGACGGCGGTAGGGGCGGACGAGGTCGAGGCGCTCGCGGCGGACGGGCTGCGGTGGCTGGTGGCCGCCGCACGCGACACGGAGGACGGTGCCCTCGCCTGGCCGTCCGCGCCCTCGGAGAAGGCGCCGAGCCCGATCCTCTACGACGGCACGGCCGGGATCGTCCCCGTGCTCCTGGAGGCGTGGCGGCACTTCGGCGACGACTCCTGGGCCGATCTCGCCCTCCGCGCGGGCCGCGGACTCGCGGCCGCCGCCGACGGCCTCGACGACGACTCCCTGTACTTCGGCCGGGCCGGCGTCGCGCTGGTCCTGCACACCGTGCACGACGAACTCGGCGACCCCGCCTGCGGCGCGGCGGCCGGCCGCGCGATGACGCTCGTGCGCTCGCGCTTCGACGGGGAGCGCTGGGGCGAGCTGTTCGAACTGATGGGCGGCAACGGCGGGATCGGCCTGGCCGCCCTGGCGGTCGGCGACCCCGAGTTCGCCGTCCTCGCGGTGGAGCCCTATCTGCGGGCGGCGGAGCGGACCGAGTGGGGCGTCACCTGGCCGCACCGCCCGGGCCCGGAGGCGCGCTTCCACCACATGTCCCACGGCACCCTGGGCTTCGCCTACGCCCTGGCCCGGATCGGACACGCGACCGGCCGCACCGACCTCGTCGAGTCGGCGCTGGCCGGGGTCGCGGACGTCGTGGCCCGCGACGAGGGCGGTCCGGACGGCTTCCTGGTCCGGCACTCCACCCCGCAGTACCTCCCGGACCTCATCGAGCCGATCAGCTACGGCTGGTGCCACGGCCCGGCCGGCGACGCCCAGATCTTCCGGCTGCTGCGCGACACCCTGGGCGACCCGGCCTGGGCCGCCCTCGCCGACCGCTGCTGGCACACCGTCACGCACTCCGGGCTGCCGCGGCGGCTGCGCCCCGGGTTCTGGGACAACCAGGGCCGCTGCTGCGGCACGGCGAGCGTCCTGGCCCTGGCCTCGGACCGGATCGCGGAGGGGCAGGAGGCGTACGACTTCGCGCGGATCCTGGTCGGCGACCTCACCGACCGCGCGGTCCGGGACGGCGACGGCGCCCGCTGGTCCAACGTCGAGCACCGGGCCACCCCGAGCGACCTGGAACCCCGCACCGGGTGGGCGCAGGGCACCGCGGGCATCGTGCGTGAGCTGCTGCGGTACGTCCGGCTGAGCCGGGGCGGCGACGCCGGGTACGCCTTCGCCTGGCCGGACCAGCCGCCGGTGTCCGCTCAGGCCACGGAGTCGATCCGCCGGGCCGGGACCGACGTCACGTCGTGATGGATCGGGGTGTGCGCGCCGGTGAGGGAGACCCCGCTGCCGCCGCGCCGGTTCGCGACGATCTCCGCGGCGATCGACAGGGCCGTCTCCTCCGGGGTGCGGGCGCCCAGGTCCAGGCCGATGGGTGACCGCAGACGCGCCAACTCCATTTCGGTGACACCGACTTGGCGGAGACGTTCGTTGCGGTCGAGGTGGGTGCGGCGGGAGCCCATGGCGCCGACGTAGGCGACCGGGAGCCTGAGGGCCAGTTGCAGCAGGGGCACGTCGAACTTGGCGTCGTGGGTGAGGACGCACAGGACCGTGCGGGCGTCCACCGACGTCCGCTCCAGGTACCGGTGCGGCCACTCCACCACGATCTCGTCCGCCTCCGGGAAGCGGGTCCTCGTCGCGAACACGGGGCGCGCGTCGCACACCGTGACGTGGTGGCCGAGGAACTTGCCGACCCGTACCAGCGCCGACGCGAAGTCGATCGCGCCGAAGACGATCATCCGGGGCGGCGGCACAGAGGACTCGACGAGCATGGTGAGCGGGGTCCCACAGCGTGAGCCCTGCTCTCCGATCTCCAGGGTGCCGGTGCGGCCGGCGTCCAGGAACGCGCCCGCCTCCGCCGCCACCGTGCGGTCCAGCTCGGGATGGGCGCCGTAGCCGCCGTCGTAGGAGCCGTCGGGGCGGACCAGCAGCGCCCGGCCCAGCAGCTCCGCCGGGCCCGACACCACACGGGCCAGCGCCGCCGCCTCGCCCGTCGACGCGGCGGCCAGAGCCGTGGTGAGCACCTCACGGACGGGATCTCCCACCCGCACCGGCGTCACCAGGATGTCGATGATGCCACCGCAGGTCAGGCCGACCGCGAAGGCGTCGTCGTCGCTGTAGCCGAAGCGTTCCAGGACCGTCTCGCCGTCCTCCAGCGCCTGTTGGCACAGCTCGTACACCGCGCCCTCCACACAACCGCCGGAGACCGAGCCGATCGCCGTGCCGTCGGCGTCGACCGCGAGGGCCGCGCCGGGCCGGCGAGGGGCGCTGCCGCCGACGGCCACCACGGTGGCCACGGCGAAGTCACGTCCCTGCTCGACCCACCGGTGCAGCTCTTCGGCGATGTCCAGCATCTCTCGGTCTCCTAACGGAAGTCGTGTACAGGGGGCGGCTAGTGCACGCCCATCCAGCTCTCAAGGGGATGGAGGGCGAAATAGACGAAGAAGATCACTGTCAGGGCCCACATGAACGCCCCGATCTCCCGCGCCTTGCCCTGGGCGACCTTGATGGCGACGTACGAGATGACGCCCGCCGCGACGCCCGCCGTGATCGAGTACGTGAACGGCATGATCACGACCGTGAGGAACACCGGGATCGCCGTCGCCCGGTCCGCCCAGTCCACGTGCCGCGCGTTCATCATCATCATCGCGCCGATGACCACGAGGGCGGCGGCGGCCACCTCGCCGGGCACGATCGCCGTGAGCGGGGTGAAGAACAGACAGGCCGCGAAGAACAGTCCGGTGACGACCGAGGAGAGCCCGGTGCGGGCGCCCTCGCCGACGCCGGTGGCCGACTCGACGAACACGGTCTGGCCCGAGGCCCCGGCGACGCCGCCGATCGCGCCGCCCGCGCCGTCGATGAACAGCGCCTTGGACAGGCCCGGCATGCGGCCCCGGTCGTCGGCGAGCCCGGCCTCGGTGCCGACGCCGATGATGGTGGCCATCGCGTCGAAGAACCCGGCGAGCACCAGCGTGAACACGATCATGCCGACCGTCATCGCGCCGACCTGGCCCCAGCCGCCGAACTCGACCTTCCCGAAGATCGAGAAGTCGGGCATCGAGACCGCGCTGCCGTGCAGTTCGGGAGCGCCGCTCGCCCACTGCTTCGGGGCGATGGCTCCAGCCGTGTTGAGCACGACGGCGAGTACGGTTCCGCCGAGGATCCCGATCAGGATGGCCCCGGGGATCCCGCGCGCCTGGAGCATGAAGATCGCGAGGAGGGTGACGGCGAACAACAGCACGGGCCAGCCCGCGAGTTCGCCGGTGGGGCCGAGCGTCACCGGGGTGGCCTTGCCCTGGTGGACGAAGCCGGCCTTGTAGAAGCCGATCAGGGCGACGAACAGGCCGATGCCCATGGTGATGGCGTGCTTGAGGGCCAGCGGGATGGCGTTCATGATCATCTCGCGCAGGCCGGTGACGACCAGCAGCATGATGACCACGCCGTACATCACGCACATGCCCATGGCCTGGGGCCAGGTCATCGCGGGGGCGACCTGCGAGGACAGTACGCCGGAGACGGAGAGGCCGGCGGCGAGGGCGAGGGGCACCTTGCCGAAGAAGCCCATCAGCAGCGTGGTGAAGGCCGCCGCGAACGCCGTCGCGGTGATCAGCGCCTTCTGGCCGAGGGTGTCCCCCGCCACGTCCTTGCCGGACAGGATCAGGGGGTTGAGCAGGAGGATGTACGCCATCGCCATGAAGGTGGTGACTCCGCCGCGCACTTCACGCGCGACGGTGGATCCTCGCCGGGATATGTGGAAGTACCGGTCGAGCCAGGACCGGCCGGCCGGGACGCGGGTGCCTTCTCCCGCGTCGTCGGCGGTGGTCGCCGGCTCGAGTTGCTGTTGGGTCATGTGGGCCTACTCCCAAGGTTCACAGGGGCACCCGCAACCGCCTTCGCGGCGGCGGGATTTGGGAAGGTGGTGCGGCCGCACGACCCGGGGGACGGCCCGAGACGAACGATCTGAGTGCTCCGGGCGACGCGGCGAAGTGTGACGTTCCCTGCGCCGCCCGGAGAGCCTTGCTATGCCGTGCCCGTGAGATGTTCCGGACGTACGGGCGTCCGGTTCAGCTCCAACCCCGTCGCGTTGCGGATCGCCGCGAGGACGGCCGGAGTCGAGGACAGGGTGGGTGCCTCGCCGATGCCGCGCAGCCCGTACGGCGCGTGGTCGTCGGCGAGTTCGAGCACGTCGACGGGGATGGTCGGCGTGTCGAGGATCGTGGGGATCAGGTAGTCCGTGAAGGACGGGTTCCTGACCTTCGCCGTCACCGGGTCGACGATGATCTCCTCCATCACCGCGACGCCGAGGCCCTGGATGGTGCCGCCCTGGATCTGCCCCACGACGGACAGCGGGTTGAGGGCCTTGCCGACGTCCTGGGCGCAGGCCAGCTCGATCACCTTGACCAGACCGAGCTCGGTGTCGACCTCGACGACCGCGCGGTGGGCGGCGAAGGAGTACTGGACGTGTCCGAAGCCCTGCCCGGTGCGCAGGTCGAAGGCCTCGGTGGGCCGGTGCCGCCACTCCGCCTCGACCTCGACGGACTCGTCCTCCAGCACCTCGGCGAGATCGGCGAGGACCTCACCACCGTCGGTGACGACCTTGCCGCCCTCCAGGAGCAGCTCGGCGGTCGCCCAAGCCGGGTGGTACGAGCCGAACTTGCGGCGCCCGATCTCCAGGACCTTCTCCCGGACCAGCTCGCAGGAGTTCTTCACGGCGCCACCGGTGACGTACGTCTGCCGGGAGGCCGAGGTGGAACCCGCCGAGCCCACCTGGGTGTCGGCCGGGTGGATGGTCACCTGGGCGACGCCGAGCTCGGTGCGGGCGATCTGGGCGTGGACGGTGACACCGCCCTGGCCGACCTCCGCCATGGCGGTGTGCACGGTGGCGACGGGCTCACCGCCGACGACCTCCATACGGACCTTGGCGGTGGAGTAGTCGTCGAAGCCCTCGGAGAAGCCGACGTTCTTGATGCCGACCGCGTAGCCGACCCCGCGCACGACGCCTTCGCCGTGGGTGGTGTTGGACAGACCGCCCGGCAGCTGTCGTACGTCCGCCTCCTCGCCCGCGGAGAGCCACTGCTGCTCCGGAGGAAGGGGCATCGCCTTGACGCGGCGCAGGAGTTCGGCGACCGGGGCCGGCGAGTCGACGGGCTGCCCTGTCGGCATGATCGTGCCCTGTTCCATGGCGTTGAGCTGCCGGAACTCGACCCGGTCCAGGCCCACCGCGTCGGCGAGCTTGTCCATCTGGGCCTCGTAGGCGAAGCACGCCTGGACCGCGCCGAAGCCGCGCATCGCGCCGCAGGGCGGGTTGTTGGTGTAGAGCGCGATGGCCTCGATGTCGACGTCGTCGACCACGTACGGGCCGATCGACAGCGAGGAGGCGTTGCCGACCACGGCCGGAGAGGCGGAGGCGTACGCGCCGCCGTCCAGGACGATCCGGCACTTGACGTGGGTCAACTTGCCGTCGCGGGTGGCCCCGTGCTCGTAGTACAGCTTGGCCGGGTGGCGGTGGACGTGGCCGAAGAAGGACTCGAAGCGGTTGTAGACGATCTTGACGGGCTTGCCGGTGCGCAGCGCGAGCAGACAGGCGTGGATCTGCATCGACAGGTCCTCGCGGCCGCCGAAGGCCCCGCCGACGCCGGACAGCGTCATCCGGACCTTGCGCTCGGGCAGGCCGAGGACGGGCGCGATCTGCCGCAGGTCGGAGTGCAGCCACTGGGTGGCGATGTAGAGGTGGACGCCGCCGTCCTCGTCCGGCACCGCGAGCCCCGACTCGGGGCCGAGGAAGGCCTGGTCCTGCATGCCGAAGGTGTACTCGCCGCTGACGACGAAGTCGGCCCGCCCGGCGGCCTGTTGCGCGTCCCCGCGGACGATCGGCTGGCGGTGCACGATGTTCGGGTGCGGGACGTGCCCGATGTGGTGGTCGTCGCGGTTCTCGTGGACGAGGATCGCGTCGGGGGCGGTCGCGGAGGCCTCGTCGGTGATGACGGGCAGCTCGCGGTACTCGACCTTGATCTTCGCGGCGGCGCGGCGGGCCGTCTCCGGGTGGTCGGCGGCGACGATGGCGACCGGCTCGCCGTGGTGGCGGACCTTGCCGTGGGCGAGGACCGGGGTGTCCCGGATCTCCAGGCCGTAGTGCTTCACCTCCGTCGGCAGGTCGTCGTACGTCATGACGGCGTACACGCCGGGCAGGGCGAGGGCCTCGCTGGTGTCGATGGACACGATCTCGGCGTGGGCGACGGTCGAGCGGAGGATCTGCCCCCAGAGCATGTCCTCGTGCCACATGTCGGAGGAGTACGCGAACTCGCCGGTGACCTTGAGGGTGCCGTCCGGGCGGAGCGTGGACTCGCCGATGCCGCCCTTGGTCTGGGAACCCTGGGTGATCTTGGTGGGGGTGCCGTTGGGAGTGGACATCAGACCGCCTCTCCCTGCCGGGCGGCCGCGAGGCGGACCGCGTCCATGATCTTCTCGTAGCCGGTGCAGCGGCACAGGTTCCCCGAGAGCGCCTCGCGGATGTCCGCGTCGCTCGGGTTGGGGTTGCGCTCCAGCATCTCGTCGGCGGCGACCAGCAGCCCCGGCGTACAGAAGCCGCACTGGACGGCACCGGCGTCGATGAACGCCTGCTGGATCGGGGCGAGTTCGACGCCCTCTCCGGTCTGGGAGTCCTGCCCCGCGGCCGCGTGCTGCCCGCAGGACCGCTGCTTGGCGTAGTCGGCGAGGCCCTCGACGGTGACGACCTCGCGCCCCTCGACCTGCCCGGCGGCGACCAGGCACGAGCACACCGGGACGCCGTCCAGCCGCACGGTGCACGACCCGCACTCGCCCTGCTCGCAGGCGTTCTTGGACCCCGGCAGCCCGAGCCGCTCACGCAGCACGTACAGCAGGGACTCGCCCTCCCAGACGTCGTCGGCTTCCTGCGGACGTCCGTTGACCGTGAAATTGACGCGCATTACGCGGCTCCCTCCGTGCGGGCGGCGGTGCCGCGGTACGACTCCCAGGTCCAGGTCAGCGTGCGGCGGGCCATGATGCCGACCGCGTGGCGGCGGTAGCTCGCGGTGCCCCGGACGTCGTCGATCGGGTTGCAGGCGGCGGCGCACAGGTCCGCGAACTGCTTGGCGACCGACGGCGTGATGATCTTGCCGTTGTCCCAGAACCCGCCCTCCTCCAGGGCCGCGTTCAGGAACTCCTCGGCGGCCTTGGCCCGCACGGGCGTCGGCGCGGCCGAACCGATCCCGGTCCGCACGGTCCGCGTCCCGGGATGCAGCGCGAGGCCGAACGCGCACACGGCGATGACCATGGCGTTCCTGGTGCCGACCTTGCTGTACTGCTGGGGCCCGTCGGCCTTCTTCACATGAACCGCGCGGATGAGCTCGTCGGCCGCCAGCGCGTTGCGCTTCACGCCGGTGTAGAACTCGTCGATCGGGATGAGCCGCGATCCCCGTACGGACTCCACCTCGACCTCGGCGCCGGCCGCGAGCAGGGCGGGGTGGGCGTCACCGGCCGGGGAGGCGGTACCGAGGTTGCCGCCCACGCCGCCGCGGTTGCGGATCTGCGGGGAGGCCACGGTGTGCGAGGCGAGGGCGAGGCCCGGGAGCTCGCCGCGCAGGTTCTCCATGATGTGCGTGTACGGCACGGAGGCGCCCAGCCGCACGGAGTCCTCGCCGACCTCCCAGTCGGTCAGCTCGCCGACGCGGTTCAGGTCGAGCAGGTACTCGGGCCGCCGGTGGTCGAAGTTGATCTCGACCATCACGTCGGTGCCGCCCGCGATGGGCACAGCGGTGGGGTGCTCGGCCTTCGCGGCGAGCGCCTCCTCCCAGCTGGCGGGGCGAAGGAAGTCCATGACCGGCTCTCTTCTTCGTCTCGTGATCGTACGGATCGAGCCAGATCGTGTGCGGCGGCCCGGGCTCGTTCATGTGCTGTTTACGTGGAGTGGAGCCAGTACACAGCGGTGTGCTCCGAAGGGGTCAGTCACGGAAACCATGAAGGAGTTGGCTGGTCGCGGCCCTCATCTTGTAGATTCGTATGAACGGAGGCCCTCGGTAACGTCCCTGTTTTTCTGTGGAAACGCGCGGCACAGCCCACGTGACCTGGGACACAGCCCCGGAGTCGGCGGAAGCCACTCCTCCCTCCACCGGACCCTTCCCCCATCGTAGATTTCGAGACAAAGAACGGCGGCGACGAGAATGCGGCTGCGCGCACTGCTGGACACCGATGCGCTGGGGCTGCGGCTGCTCGGTGGCGAGGGCGAACTGGATCGCACCGTGCGCGGCGTGATGACCACCGACCTGCGCGACCCGAGCCGCTACCTCTCGGGCGGTGAGCTGGTCCTGACCGGCCTCGCCTGGCGCCGGGACGCCGCCGACTCGGAGCCTTTCGTACGACTCCTGGTGCAGGCCGGGGTGGCCGCGCTGGCGGCCGGCGAGGCCGAGCTGGGCGACGTCCCGGACGACCTGGTCGTGGCCTGCGCCCGGCACCGCCTCCCGCTGTTCGCCGTGCACGAGTCGGTGGCGTTCGCGACGATCACCGAGCATGTCGTACGGCAGGTCTCCGGCGAGCGCGCGGGCGACCTGGCGGCCGTGGTGGACCGGCACCGCCGCATGATGACCTCGGGCCCGGCGGGCGGCGGCCCGGACGTGGTCCTGGACCTCCTCGGCTCCGACCTGGACCTGCGGGCCTGGGTCCTGTCCCCCACCGGCCGCGCCATCGCGGGCCCGAAGGTGGCGGGTCCCGGCCTCCCCGCGGACCTCTGCGCCGAGCTGGCGGCCGAACACCTGGCGGCGGCCCGCACCGGTCGCCGCGGCCCGCACCGGGTCACGCTCGGCGCGTCGACGTACTCCCTCTTCCCGGTCCGCAGCTCGGGCCGCGCTCCCCAGGGCTCCCGGGACGTCCGCGAGACGGTCCTGTCCGACTGGCTGCTGGCGGTGGAGGCGGACGCCGGTGACTGGCCCGAGGAGCGCCTGGACCTCCTCCAGGGCGTCACCCAGCTGATCGCGGTGGAGCGCGACCGCAGGGACGCGGCCCGCACGGTCCGCCGCCGGCTCGCCCAGGAGGTCCTGGAACTGGTCCAGACGGGCGCGGCCCCGGCGGAGATCGCCGCCCGTCTGAGGGTGGCCGCCCCGGTCCTCCTCCCCGGCCTCGGGGCCGCCCCGCACTGGCAGGTGGTCGTGGCCAGGGTCGAGTGGCAGGACAGCGAGCTGGAGGAGGGTCCGGTGGCCCAGTCCCTCCTGGAGGAGATCCTGGTGGACCCCCTCGCGACCGGCCCCGAGCCCTCCGACCGCATCGCGGTGGCCCACACGGGCGACGAGGCGATCGCCCTGGTCCCGCTCCCCGCGGTCTCGACGGAACACGACGGCTCGGAAGCGGGCATCCTGGCGGACGCCCTCCTCGAATCCGTCCGGGCCCCCCTCTCCGCGGGCCTGGACGACGACGGCCGGGTCACCCTGGGCGTCAGCGCCGCGGTCCACTCGGCCGAAGGCCTCAGAGGCGCCCTGGAGGAGGCGCGGCACGCCCGCAGGGTCGCGGCGGCGCGCCCCGGCCGGGTCTGCGCGGCGGGCCACCAGGAGCTGGCCTCCCACGTCCTGCTCCTTCCCTTCGTCCCGGACGACGTCCGCCGAGCCTTCACCGCCCGCCTCCTCGACCCCCTGCGCGACTACGACCGCCGCCACCGGGCCGAACTGATCCCCACCCTCGAGGCCTTCCTGGACTGCGACGGCTCCTGGACCCGCTGCGCCACCCGCCTCCACCTGCACGTCAACACGCTGCGCTACCGCGTCGGCCGGATCGAGCAGTTGACGAGCCGTGACCTCTCCCGCCTCGAGGACAAGCTGGATTTCTTCCTGGCACTGCGGATGAGCTGAAACCCGTGGGCCCCCGGACTCCCACGACTTTGTGAATTCCTTCACCCACCCCCTTGGCCGAGCCCGCGGATTCATGCTGAACTGCGCCCACCACTCATAGCTCGATGGCGCGCTCGGGGAGGGCAACGTGGCGCATACCGCCATGTCTGGTTACGGAACGACCGCCGGTGACGATCCACTCCAGACCGCGGTATGGCGGCTGCGCTCAAGGGCCTGCTGGGCCGACGCGGCCGCCCTGCTCCGACCGGTCACCGCACAGGCGGCCCTCCAACGGACAGCACTGCTGGTGGAACGCTGTCTGTACACCGAACAGGGCTGGGCGGAGGCGGAGGACGCCCTGCGCACCGCCGAGGCGCTGGCCCACAGTGACGAGGAGCGGGGTGCGGCCGCTTGTGAACGGGGGCACCTTGCGTACGCGGCGACGCTGCACGGGGTCCGCGACCGGGCGGACGAGGCGAGGGCCGCGCTGGGCCGGGCCGCGGCGCTGATCGCCCCGGGCGCGGAGGGAAGGGCCCTGCTGGACTTCCGCCGCGGCCTGCTTGCGGAGAACCTCGCGCACTCCCCGCAGTCGGCCCGGGCGGCCTACCGCCGTGCCCACGCCGGGGCGACGGCCCAGTCGGACGCGCTGCTGCTGTCCTGCACCTGGCGCCACCTCGCCGGGCTGGCCCTGCGGGACGGCGAACTGGCCGAGGCGCGCCACGGTTTCGCCGAGTCCCTCCGGATCCGCGAGGAGCTGGGCTACCTGGTCGGCACGGCCCCCGCGTTGGCCTCCCTGGCGGACGCGGAGGTGGAACCCGAGGCCACCCGCCTCCGCGCCGAGGCCCGCCGCCTGTACCGCTTGCTGGGCGGCGTCCCGACATGGCTGAGCCACCAGTTGACTCCGCCGGCAGCAACAGCGTGACGCGCGCTGGGCTTGGGCCGGGCGCCTAGGGGGGTGCCGGGTCCTGTTGTTGGGCGGGTGCGGGTCCGTTGTGGCTGGTCGCGCAGTTCCCCGCGCCCCTGGGTGGGGCATGTGGACGCTCGTGCAGACGCGTACGGCGTGAAGGGGACGGGGTGGGGGGTGTCCGCCCGCAGTGGCCGGCGTCCGGAACCGAGGACATCTCGAGGGGGCGAGCCGCCGGACCGAGGACGGATACCCCCCACCCCGGCCCCGACCCCAAACCGACCCGCCGCGCTACACAAGCCCCCACCGGACAGCGACGGGCCGCCGCAGGCATTCAGGGGCGCGGGGAACTGCGCAAAACGCCCGCCCCCGCCGAACCCGCACACGACCCCTCACCGGCCGACGAAATGCCCGCCCACCAACCCCCGCACCACATCCACATCCCGAGCAATCAACGCATCCAACAGCGCCACATGCTCCCCCGCATCCGCCACCAAATCCCCCCGCCCCCGCCGCGGCCACTGCGACCGCCGATGCAGATCCTCCGCGATCTGCACCAACTGCTCGTTCCCCGACAACGCCAGCACCCCCCGGTGAAACGCCCGATCCGACTCCGCGTACGTCGCCCAGCACCCCGACGACGCCGCCCGCACCGTCGCCTCCGCCAGCGGCCGCAGCTCAGCCCACCGCTCCCCCGACACCGTCCCCGCCAGCCGCACCATCACCGGCACCTCGATCAGCGCCCGCACCTCCGCCAGCTCCGCCAGCTCCCGGGCCCCCCGCTCCACCACCCGGAACCCCCGGTTGGGAACCACCTCGACGGCCCCCTCCAGCGCAAGCTGCTGCATGGCCTCCCGCACCGGCGTCGCGGACACCCCGAAACGCTCCCCCAGCGCGGGCGCCGAGTACACGTCCCCGGGACGCAACTCCCCCGACTCCAACGCCTTCCGCAGGGCATCGAGGATCTGCCCCCGCACGGACGCCCGCTGCACCACCGGCCGCGGAATCGGCACCTCGCTGTGCGTGTGCTCACCCCGTGCGTGCTCGCCCCGCGCGTGCTCGCCCCGCACCCCGGAGCCCGCATCGACCCGGGACCGCGAAACCTCCGACGCCCGCGTCTGCGGCGGCACCCGCGCCTCGCCCACAGCCTGGTCCACGTCCCGCCCCACACCCTTCACGGGCCCTCCTCCGGACGTGTCAGTACTTGGGGTCATTACTACGGGTTGTTACTCACCCGTCAAGCACCTTAGGCGCAGAACGCCTCAGTTCAAATCCCGAAACCATTGGTAAGGTAAGCCTTACCTGTACGACCGCACACCAGACGACCGCGAACGGTGGCCCCGCATGCCCACACCGCTGCCCACCCCCCGCCGACCCGTCGTCTCGGCCGTGACAGCCGCCTACACGCGCGTGACCGAGGCCCTACCGGCCCTGACGGTCACCGAACTCGCCCCGGACACCCCCCTCCCCGCCACCGACGGCTGGATCACCGCGGCGGACCTCGCGGGCAACGCCACAGCTCTGGACACCTTCCTCGCCTGGGACGACGAGCAGGTCCTCAGGGACAACCGGCAGAAGGGCCGCCCGGACGTGATCGCCGGCTTCGGCCTGCACCGCTACGCCTGGCCGGCCTGTCTCCTCTTCACCGCCCCCTGGTTCCTGCACCGCAGGGTCCCCCGCTACCCCGTGACCCACGTCTCGTACGACCGCACCCGGGGCCCGATGGCCCTCGCGGTGCACCCGGGCTCCTTCGCCTGCCTCCCGGACGACCCCGCGGCGGCACTGCCGGGCGCACGCCCGGTCCCCGACGAGGAGTCCCTGCGCGCCGAACTGCGGGACGCGATCGCCGAGCACATGGAACCGCTGCTCACCGCCTTCGGCCCCCGCATGCGCCGTCGCGGCCGGGCCCTGTGGGGCATGGTGACCGACGAGATCGTCGAGGGCATCTGGTACGTCGCCGAACTCCTCGGCGAGCACGAGAAGCGCCGGGCCGAGCGCGAGCTCGACCGGCTCCTGCCCGGCACCACCAAGCCGTACGTCGGCTCCCCGGCCTTCCGGGTGCTCGCCGGCCCGGACGGCGCGGCCCTGCCCACCCGGGACCGGGTGAGCTGCTGCATGTACTACACACTGGCCCCGGACGACACCTGCGTGACCTGCCCGCGCACCTGTGACACCGACCGGATCGCCAAGCTCACGGCACTCGCCGCGAGTTGAGGTTCCCTCAGGAGGACCCCGGGCGCAAACCCCTCCCACCCGTCCCGTAAGATCAGCGCCGACTGGGACGCCCGTTCGGTTACAGGCAATTCACAACTTCCTCACTTGGCGCAGGAACTTTCCGGAGAACCACCCGTACGGGTAGTCTTATTCGAACTCAACTCCCGCCCCTCAAGCGGCAGTTCGAGCAAAACGCTGCCCTGGGCAACTCCCTTGCACTTCCTTGGCGGCCTCTTGCCCCGAAACCCCCTGAGGGCCGGTGGGAGTGGGCCACTATGGCGGGCGTTACGCCCTATCCCAATGCAAGGGACCCCAGATGAGACTGACCGACATATCGCTGAACTGGCTGCTTCCGGGCGCCGTACTGCTCCTGGGCATGCTGGCGGCGGTGGCGGTGCTCGCGCGGAGCAAGCGGTCCGGCGGGGAGCACGCGAAAGACGACTCGTGGGAGCGGAGCGAGGAGCGGCGCAGGCGCAAGGAGGCCATATATGGCACCGCCTCCTATGTCCTTCTGTTCTGCTGTGCGGCGGTGGCGGCCGCCCTCTCCTTCCGTGGCCTGGTCGGCTTCGGTGAGGAGAACCTGAGCCTCTCCGGCGGCTGGCAGTACCTGGTGCCGTTCGGCCTGGACGGCGCGGCGATGTTCTGCTCCGTGCTCGCGGTGCGCGAGGCCAGCCACGGCGACGCCGCTCTCGGCTCCCGGATACTCGTGTGGACGTTCGCGGGCGCGGCGGCCTGGTTCAACTGGGTGCACGCACCGCGGGGCTTCGGCCACGACGGCGCCCCCCAGTTCTTCTCCGGCATGTCCCTCTCGGCGGCCGTGCTGTTCGACCGCGCGCTGAAGCAGACCCGTCGCGCCGCACTCCGTGAGCAGGGCCTGGTGCCGCGGCCGCTGCCGCAGATCCGCGTGGTGCGCTGGCTGAGGGCGCCGCGTGAGACGTACAAGGCCTGGTCGCTGATGCTGCTGGAGAACGTCCGCAGCCTCGACGAGGCGGTCGACGAGGTCCGCGAGGACCAGCGCCAGAAGGAAACGGCCCGCATACGGCGCCGGGAGCAGCAGCGTGTCGAGCGGGCGCAGCTGAAGGCCATCAGCCGTGGCCACCGTGGATTCGTCGGCCGGGGACGGCAGTTGGAGCAGGCGCCGCAGGCCGCGGCCCTGGAGCGCGCGACCGCGGAGCCTGCCATATCGACGCCGGAGCCCCAGCCGCTGCCCGTGCGACAGCGTCCTTCGCTCCAGCCCGTTCGCCATGGGGCTGACTCCTCCGTCGACCTCACCGCGGAGGACGACACAATGGCGCTGCCGCGGCTCGACTCGCTGGAGCGCAAGCTCAAGGATCTTGAGCAGCAGTTCGGCTAGAGCGCCGAGGCACCATGGGAAGGGGGCGTGACCGACGCGGTCACGCCCCCTTCCCGTGCCCGTCGTTCACGCCGCTTCGGCGTCCAGCTCGAACCAGACGGCCTTGCCGACTCCGTGGGCCCGTACGCCCCAGGAGTCCGCGAGGGACTGCACGAGAACCAGGCCCCGGCCGTGCGTACTCTCGCCGGCTTCGGGTATCCGCACTCGGGGACGGTGGGCGACGAAGTCCCGTACCTCCACCCGCAGGGCCCGCGGCCCCACGGTGGCCGTGACGACCGCGTCGCGATCGGTGTGGACGAGTGCGTTGGTGACCAGTTCGCTGGTGAGCAGTTCCGCTATCTCCGATCGTCCGGGCCTGCCCCAGTGCCGTAACAGCTCGCGCAGGGCCCGCCGTGTCTCCGGTACGGCCCCCAGGTCGGCCCGCTCCAGTCTCCGCCGGAGCTGTGGCGACCGCGCCTGCTCCAGGGTGCCGTCGGTCTTCTCCTCCATGGTCCCTGCCGAGAAGGCCCCTCCTGCCGTGGGACCGCCTCCTCGCGCCTGCCTCTTCATGACCCCCGCCCGCGTGCCGATGTCGGTTCCCCTCCTGCTCGAACACGTTCACGGGGATCCATGCCCCATAGTTCAGGCGGCAGTCATGTCGAATCATCAACGACCAGGTGTTCGGCCACGGTTGAGGCGGCGGTCCCGGTCCCGCCCGCGGAGCAGCGGATTCCCGGACGACGGCATACGAACCCCCTTGTGCGAAGCCCGAGTTCCGCCCGATCCGCGCCCGGCGCCCGGGCCCGCGCGCCGCCCGGCGGTCCGCGTGGGTGCCGTTGGTCCCACCCCGTGGCATGTGCCCGGCGAACCGAGGCCGGCACACCGGCCCTCCGGGCCGCACAGCACGCCCGTCCCGCCCCAGGTCACACCACAAAGCCCCTGTTCGCAGCGGTGGTTAGGGCGAATCGCGCGAATGCCTACGGCGGGCACGCGTCGAAGGTACGGCCCGGGACCCCGGGTGCGCGCTCGGCGCTCACCGGCCGGGGGGACTGTCGTACGACAACTCGCGCACCCCCCGTGACGGCATGCGCCTCCGCCGCCGGCACCCGATGACCGGAGCCCGGCGAGCGGAGGTGCGCCGGTTCATCCGGCCCGGCGACGGCGGCCGGTCCCGCGCTGCCGCACGGCTTTCGGCCCACGCGGGCCCGGGACACCGGGACCACCGGGCATGGGCCGATTCGCCTACGCCGCGCTGCCGTTCCCGCCGTAGCCGACGAACGGCTGTGACAGCCCGGAAAACTGGCCGGAATGTGCCGTCAGTTGCTCCCGATGCGCCTGGTGCGGTGCGGGGCCGCCCGCCCGACC